>JACIYQ010000296.1 GCA_014359855.1 Parvibaculum sp. | reverse complement strand
GCTGCTGCTCGACGAGGGCTCCTTCGAGGAGTTCGACATGTTCGTCGAACATGACAGCCACGATTTCGGCATGGACCAGCAGAAGATCCCCGGCGACGGCGTGGTCACGGGCTGGGGCACGGTCAACGGCCGTCCCGTCTTCGTCTTCGTGAAGGACTTCACGGTCTTCGGCGGTTCGCTCTCGCGCAACCATGCCAAAAAGATGACGAAGGTCCAGGACATGGCGCTCAAGACCGGCGCGCCCATCATCGGCCTGTTCGACGCGGGCGGCGCGCGCATCCAGGAAGGCGTCGATGCGCTTGGCGGCTATGGCGAGGTCTTCACGCGCAACGTCATGGCGTCCGGCGTCATCCCGCAGATTTCCGTCATCATGGGGCCGTGCGCGGGCGGCGACGTCTATTCGCCCGCCATGACCGACTTCATCTTCATGGTGCGCGACACCTCCTACATGTTCGTCACCGGCCCCGACGTCGTGAAGACGGTGACCAACGAAACCGTCACCTCCGAGCAGCTTGGCGGCGCTTCCATCCACACCACGAAATCCTCCGTCGCCGACGGCGCATGGGACAACGACGTGATCGCGATGACGCAGATCCGCCGTCTTGTCGATTTCCTGCCGCTCTCCAACAAGGACGAGGTGCCGGAACGCCCCTTCTTCGACGATGCGCTGCGCGTGGAGGAATCCCTCGACACGCTCATCCCCGCGAACCCGAACATGCCCTACGACATGAAGGAGCTGATCTCGAAGGTCGTGGACGAGGGCGACTTCTTCGAGATGCAGGAAAGCTTCGCGAAGAACATCGTCACGGGCTTCGCGCGCATGGAAGGCCGCACGATCGGCATCGTTGCGAACCAGCCCATGGTGCTCGCCGGCGTGCTCGACTCGGATGCCAGCCGCAAGGCCGCGCGCTTCGTGCGTTTCTGCGATTGCTTCAACATTCCGGTCGTCACCTTCGTGGACGTACCGGGCTTCCTGCCGGGCACGAGCCAGGAATATGGCGGCCTCATCAAGCATGGCGCGAAGCTTCTCTTCGCCTACGCCGAAGCGACCGTGCCGAAAGTCACCGTCATCACGCGCAAGGCCTATGGCGGCGCCTATGACGTCATGTCTTCCAAGCACATTCGCGGCGACATCAACTATGCCTGGCCGACCGCCGAAATCGCGGTGATGGGCGCCAAGGGCGCGGTCGAGATCATCCACCGGGCCGACATCAAGGACCCGGAAAAGATCGCGGCCCACACCAGGGCCTATGAGGACCGCTTCCTCAATCCCTTCGTCGCGGCCGAACGCGGCTATATCGACGAAGTCATCATGCCGCATTCCACGCGTGTCCGCATCGCGCGGGCGCTCGCGCTCCTCCGTCACAAGGAGCTCGAGAATCCGTGGAAGAAGCACGACAACATTCCGCTGTGAGGGGCGAGGGGATGCAACGCGCATGGATAATTTTCACCTCCCCCTTGCGGGGAGGTCGGAACGCGAAGCGTTCCGGGTGGGGGGCATCTTCGAAAGACTCTTCACTTAAGAGACCCCCCACCCCAACCCCTCCCCGCAAGGGGGAGGGGCTTTCATCCGATTTCGCCGCGCAAGGTTCCTGCTGATGTTCAAGAAAATCCTGATCGCCAACCGGGGCGAAATTGCCTGCCGCGTCATGAAGACGGCGAAGAAGATGGGCATCGCCACCGTCGCCGTCTATTCGGATGCCGACAAGGACGCGCTGCATGTCGAGATGGCGGACGAAGCCATCCATATCGGCGCCGCCGCCGCTTCCGAGTCCTACCTCGTCATCGACAAGATCATCGCCGCCTGCAAGGAGACCGGCGCCGAGGCCGTCCATCCCGGCTACGGCTTTCTGTCGGAGAACGCGAAGTTCGCGCAGGCGCTTGCCGACAACGGCATTGCCTTCATCGGCCCGAATATCAAGGCCGTCGAGGTGATGGGCGACAAGATCGAGTCGAAGAAGTTCGCCAACGCCGCCAAGGTGAATACGGTGCCGGGTTATCTCGGTGTCATCAAGGACGCGGAAGAAGCCGTCAAGATCGCGAACGAGATCGGCTATCCGGTCATGATCAAGGCGTCGGCCGGCGGCGGCGGCAAGGGCATGCGCATCGCCTGGTCGGAGAAGGAAGTCGCGGACGGCTTCACCTCCTCCATGTCGGAAGCGAAGTCCTCCTTTGGCGACGATCGCGTCTTCATCGAGAAGTTCGTGACGCAGCCGCGCCACATCGAAATCCAGGTGCTCGGCGACAAGCATGGCAACGTGATTTACGTGATGGAGCGCGAATGCTCCATCCAGCGCCGCAACCAGAAGGTCATCGAAGAGGCGCCGTCGCCCTTCCTCGACGAGGAAACGCGGAAGGCCATGGGCGAGCAGTCGGTCGCGCTGGCGAAAGCCGTGAGCTATGAAAGCGCGGGCACTGTCGAATTCATCGTCGACAAGGACCGCAATTTCTACTTCCTCGAAATGAACACGCGCCTCCAGGTCGAGCATCCGGTGACCGAGCTCATCACCGGCATCGACCTTGTCGAGCAGATGATCCGCGTCGCCTATGGCGAGAAGCTCTCGCTCAAGCAGGCGGACGTGAAGATCAATGGCTGGGCGATGGAAAGCCGCGTCTATGCCGAAGACCCTTATCGCAACTTCCTGCCGTCCACCGGCCGCCTCGTGCGCTACCGGCCGCCGGAAGAGGGCACGCATAACAGCCGCACCATCCGCAACGACACGGGTGTCTACGAGGGCGGCGAAATCTCGATGTTCTACGATCCGATGATCGCGAAGCTCTGCACGCATGCGCCGGATCGTCTTTCGGCCATCGAGCATATGTCGCTGGCGCTCGACCAGTTCCACATCGAGGGCATCCAGCACAACATTCCCTTCGTGAACGCGATCATGGAGCATCCGCGTTTCCGCGAGGGACGCATCACCACGGGCTTCATCGCCGAGGAATATCCGGACGGCTTCCAGGGCGTGCCCCTTTCCGATGCACGCGCGATGAAGCTCGCGGCCATCGCCGTCTTCATGAACGAAATCCACGCCGCCCGCGCGGTGCAGATTTCCGGCCAGCTCGCCAACCGTCCGCGCAAGCTCCCCGACGAGTGGGTTGTCGCGGTGGACGACTGGTCGCGCCGCGTCATAGCGGAGGAGACGAGCGGCGCGCTCCGCGTCATCTTCCTCGACGACGCGGGCAACCGCACCGAGAGCCATCTCGTGCGCTCCGAATGGCGTCCCGGTCAGTCCGTCTTCCGCGGCGAGGTCGATGGCGAGCCCATGGTGGTCGAGATCCGCCGCGCGAAGCAGGGCTACACGCTGCGCTATCGCGGCGCGTCGGCCCATGCCGCCGTGCGCACGGTCGCCGGTCACCGCCTGAACCAGCTCATGCCGGAAAAGGTCGCGCCCGACACCTCGAAGCTGCTGCTCTGTCCGATGCCGGGTCTCGTGAAGGCGATCCATGTCACGCAAGGCCAGGAAGTGAAGGCCGGCGAGGCGCTCGCGGTGGTCGAAGCGATGAAGATGGAAAACATCCTCCGCGCCGAGTTCGACTGCACCGTCGAAAAGATCAACGCCGAACCCGGCGACAGCCTCGCCGTCGACGCGGTGATCATGGAATTCGCGTAAGGCCGGGGGCTGGTCGAAGGCAGGCTTAAAATACCTTTGTCATCCCGGGGACAAGCCCCGGGATGACACTCTTGGTTCAGTTTACCCACCTTTCCGGGACAGGCGTGAAAATGCGGTCTTGGGAGCACTTCTCCCAACCCTGTCTCCCTTCCTCCTCCCGCGCTATAGTCCGGCTCGGGGGAATGGACGGAAGGAGACGAGACATGCGCGGCATCCAGATTGCGGTCCTCACCCTCATGGCGCTGATCGGCGCGGGCCTCGCGCCCGCCTTCGCGCAAGGTGCCTCGGAGACCGCGATGGGCCGCGCCGTCGAATGGCAGACGGGCGACGACGTTTTTGCCGTCGCCGAGGAACTCACCTTCGACCGCAAGGTGAAGGGCGCGCTCACAGCCGCCGGGCAGATCGTCATTCTCACGCGCGATGCGGAGATCGGTGGCGATACATGGATCGCGGGCCGCCGCATCGCGGTCGAGGGCGAGCTTGAGGGCGATCTTTCGATCCGCGCGCAGGAAGCGCTCATCAATGGCGAGGTGAAGGGCAACGTCACCTTCTACGGTCTCGACCTTTCGCTCGGGCCGGACGCCGAAATCGCGGGCAACGTCACCTACTACTCTCCTTCCGCCGCGCAGATCGACAAGGGCGCGAAGGTTGCGGGCGTGATCAATGGCGAGGATTTCGTGCCCGGCCGGGCCATTGAGGAGGCGGAGCCGCGCCCGCGTGGCAGCACGCGCGAGGCCTGGCGGCAGGAGCACATGCACGAGCGCTGGGACGACCGCTCGGGGCTTGCCGCGCCGGGCTATCGCATGACGGCGCCGGGCGCCGTCTTCTTCGGCGCGCTTGCCATTGCGTTCGCGTTTCTCGCGCCCGCCGCGACCGCGCGCATGCGCGAGGGCCTCGCGGGCGAATGGGCAATCGCTTTCGGGCTCGGGCTTGCATGGCTCGTCGGCCTGCCGGTGCTGATCCTCGCCGTCGCCATCACCATTGTCGGCCTGCCGATTGCCTTCCTGCTGCTCCTGCTCTGGCCGCTCGGCATGCTCTTCGGCCTCGTCGCGACACTCGTCGCCTTTGGCGACTACATATCGAGCCGCATCGGCGAGTTCGGGCAGGGCACGCTCGGACGCATCGTCGGCATCGTTCTCGCGACGGCCATCGTCTGGATCGGCATTTCCATCCCCATCCTCGGCGCGCTCATCTGGCTCGCCGCCGTCGCAGGCGGCATCGGCCTCCTCTATATCGGCTTCCGCAGCGAGCCGGTCTGAGGGGCGCGAGGGCAGTAAAAAGCGGGGAAAGGTTTTTGCGCTCGATGGGAGCGGAGTCCCTGCGTCTTTTCTTGTCCCCGCTCTCGCGCAACGGCACTTTTTGTCCGGCGGGGATAAATCGCAATCCTCCGTATGGGGAGGATAAGTCGGTCAAATGTAACGGTTTTGTGTCATTCGTATGACAGTCGTTCATCCGCCTTGTGCGGATTTCTTCCCAAGCGCCGGTATTGCAAGCCGGATTCGGCTTATGCCCGGGTAACGTCCGTCTACGGATTAATTATGCGGGCTCGCCGCCGAAGATGCCGGCAAAGGTCCGCTTCAGCGCGATGTCGGCATCGGCCATCGCCGCGGTGAGCCCGAGATCGGCGAGGCTCGTCACGCCGAACTGGCTGATGCCGCAGGGCACGATGCCGGTGAAGTGGTCGAGGTCCGGGTCGACGTTCAGGCTAACGCCATGAAACGTCACCCATTTCCGGATGCGCACGCCGATGGCCGCGATCTTGTCTTCTGCCGTCAGCCCCTTTTCCGGCCGCCTGACCCACACGCCGACGCGGCCTTCGCGCAGCTCGCCCGTCACGTTGAACTCGGCCAGGGCCGCGATCAGCCAGCGTTCCAGGTCCTCCACGAAGGCGCGGACATCGGGCTTGCGGCGCTTCAGGTCGAGCATCACATAGGCCACCCGCTGGCCGGGCCCATGATAGGTGTATTGCCCGCCACGGCCGGTCTTGAAGACGGGAAAGCGTTTGGGATCAATGAGATCGCGGGCGTCGGCGCTTGTGCCGGCCGTATAGAGCGGGGGGTGTTCCAGCAGCCAGACCAGCTCGCGCGCCCGGCCTTCGGCGATTGCCGTGACCCTTGCCTCCATTTCGGCCACTGCCTCGCCATAGGGCACGGGAAGGTCGGAAATCCGCCATTCCGGCGTTTCCGTCATCTCGCCGGCGAGGGGGAGCGGCTTAACCATGAGGTAACTCTAGCATGCGATTTTAGGTGCCGTATCAGTGCTTTGGGGCAAGTGGGGTCGCTCGTGAATTCCGTCAACAACGTCTTTGTCGAACTCTCGGTCGTGCTTGGCAAGACCATGCTGCCGATCCATCAGCTTTTGAAGATGGGTCGCGGCGCGGTGATCGAACTCGGCACGAAGCAGGACGAAGAGATCTGGGTCCTCGCCAACAACGTGCCCATCGCTCGCGGGGAGATCGTCGTGCAGGGCGAGCGGGTGGCGGTTTCCATCACCTCCGTCCTCACCGCATCGGAATCGAGCGCCCAGCATTCCTGACGGCTGCGATATCTCGAAAGCACTGAAAAAGGGCCCTTTACGGGCCTTTTTATTATTTTGCGAAGTTTGTATGTAAAAATAATAATTATACGGACGAGAGTTGAATTATAGGGCATAGTTGTTATGTCTAGCGGGAAATTGAATGGCACCGGGAGGTGCGCGTGCTTCCGATCCTGGTCGATCTCGGTTCCCTCAAGGTGATTCTGGTCGGCGAGGGCGAGGCCGCCGGGAAGCGGCTTGCCGCACTCGACGATGCCGGCGCCCAGGATCTGGAAATCTATTGCGAGGCGCCGTCCGCGGCCTTCACGAAGCAGGCCGGAAAGCGGCTCAAGGGGGCGAGGCCCGGCGACGAAGCGCTGACATCGGCGCATCTCGTGTTTCTGGCGGGGCTTTGCGACCGGGAGAGCGTGGCGCTTGCAGGCAAGGTTCGCGCCGCGGGGCGTCTGGTGAATACGGAGGATGTGAAGCCGCTTTGCGACTTTCACATTCCCTCCATCGTCCGCCGCGGCGATCTGGTGATCTCGGTCTCGACAGGCGGCAAGTCTCCGGGCCTTGCGCGGCGGCTCCGGCGGTATCTCGAAGGGCTGTTCGGGCCCGAATGGGCGGGACGGCTCGACGAGCTTGGACGCCAGCGCAGGGCCTGGCGTGCGGAAGGCCACGAACTCGCGGAAATCGGCCGCAAGACCGATGCCTATATCGAAGAGAAAGGCTGGCTCGAATGACAGCTATCGATCTCAGGAAGCGTCCGGGCAAGGCAGCCATGGGCGAGGACCGCGCGGCCATCATGGACGCGGCGACCGTTGGCTCGCCCGCGCTGCAGCGCCTCCGCGATTCCTATTCGGGTCTTTCGGGCATGGACCTGCTCGAAGCCACGATCAAGAAGGCGTTTCCGGGCAAGATCGCCGTCGTTTCCTCCTTCGGGGCGGAATC
>JACIYQ010000295.1 GCA_014359855.1 Parvibaculum sp. | reverse complement strand
TAGCCGAGCACGCGATCGACGAGCTCATACTGACGCAACATGCCTGAAATTCTCCTGCGTCCTCTCTTGCAAACTTCCTAACGTCGCTCAAACGAAAAGCGCCGCCCCTCACCTTGCGGCCGGGCGGCGCTTGAAACCGAATGACGTCTGGGCCTGGGGCCGCGTTCCCGGCCTTTCTTCGCCCTTCCTCAGTCTTCCCCGTCCATGTCGTCCGCGTCAGCCGACTTCTGCTGCGGCGAGTCGATCTGGCTCTGAATCGCGCGCAGAAGCTCCTCTTCGCTCATGCGGTCACCGCCCTCTTCCGGGGAACCGAAGGTGTCCTGCACTTCGACAGATGCCTCGCCGGCCATCAGAAGCTGCATGTTTTCGGCTTCCGGCTCTTCCGTCTCGACACGGCTCTGCAGGCTGCCGATCAGGTCTTCGCGAAGATCTTCCGGCAAAATCGTCTTTTCGGCGATCTCACGGAGCGCCACGACCGGGTTCTTGTCGTTGTCGCGGTCGACAGTAAGCTCCGCGCCAGCCGACATGGCGCGCGCGCGGTGCGCCGAGAGCAGAACCAACTCAAATCGGTTAGGCACCTTGTCGACGCAATCTTCAACGGTCACGCGGGCCATTCGAAACTCCGGTATGCAGGATCAAGATTTGGCCTGTATGTAGGGGTTCGAAAGGTAGAAAGCAAGCCGGAACAGGCTCTTACGCGCCAAACTGCGACGATTTCAGCTCTCCGCCGGCCGGACCGCCCGGACTTCCCCCTCCGGCAGCGCCGCGATCAGGTCCCCCACGCTCCGCCCCGTCACGGGATGGTGCCAGTCCGGCGCCACGTCTCGTAGCGGCAGCAGCACAAATGCTCGCCCCGAAATACCTGGATGAGGCAACGCGAGCGGCAGGGGCCCCACCCCCGCGTCACGCCCGGTCGGCCATGTCGGAACAAGGATTTCGCCGCGGAAATCCAGCAGATCGAGGTCGAGCGGCCGCGGCCCCCAGCGCTCCCGCCGGACCCGGCCGAAATGCGCCTCCAGCCTGTGCAGCTTGTCGAGCAGGGTTCTTGGGGGGTCCGCCGCTTCGACCACAGCCACTGAATTCACATAGTCCGGCTGTATATAACTCGCGAGTGCCGGCGTCCTGTAGAATGGCGCAAATGCGACGACCTTGATCCCGAAGGCCGGCATCATGGCGAGCGCCGCCCGGAGCGTACCGGCCGGAGGACCCTGGATGGTTGGCATGTTGCCACCAAGCGCAATCAGGATGCGATCAGCCACGGCCACCTCGCCGGACAGCATCTGTAAAACGGCCATAAACTTGCGGAATCATGGACTTCGGTCGTATTTCTCTTTCGCCGCTCCGAAAGGATGCAGCGATATTTTTTAACTTTAGGGCTTGGGGTTTCAGGAGTTCAGCAATGATATTCTATCCGCAGGAGCGCATAGCGCTGTTTATTGACGGTGCAAATCTTCACTCCGCCGCCCGCGGCCTTGGTTTCGACATCGATTACAAGCGGCTCCTCACCCACTTTCGCAGCAAGGGTACGCTGATCCGCGCCTTTTACTACACCGCTCTCCTCGATGATCAGGAATATTCGCCGCTTCGCCCCCTGATCGACTGGCTCGACTACAATGGCTACGCCGTCGTGACCAAACCGGCCAAGGAATTCACGGACGCGACCGGCCGCCGCCGCATCAAGGGCAACATGGATATCGAACTCGCAATTGATGCCCTCGAAATCGCCGACAAGCTCGATCACATGATTCTCTTTTCTGGAGACGGCGACTTCCGCCGCCTGGTCGACGCCGTGCAGCGGCGCGGCAAGCGCGTGACCGTGGTTTCGACCATGCGCAGCCAGCCCCCCATGATTGCCGACGAGTTGCGGCGGCAGGCCGACCAGTTCATCGACCTCGAAACGCTTCGCGACACGATAGGCCGCAACCACGCGGACCGGCCGGCCGCGCCGATCCGAAACGATGATGGCTACGATTATGACGACGAAGACGAGGACGACGACGAAATCGAACGTCCAGCTCGCGCCTGATCGCCTCGTGCCCATTTCTCTCAAAGCCGAAGCGCCGCTCGACTGTCCGCTCTGCCCCCGGCTCGTCGCCTATCGCGAGGCGAACGACGTCGCGCATCCGGACTGGTTCAACGCGCCCGTCCCTTCCTTTGGTGACGCGAAAGCCCGCCTGCTCATCGTCGGGCTCGCCCCTGGCGTGCAAGGTGCAAACCGCACCGGCCGGCCTTTCACCGGAGATTTTGCGGGTGACCTCCTCTACGGAACGCTCCTCGAATTCGGCTTCGCGCGCGGCACCTATCAAGCGCGGCCGGACGACGGTCTCATGCTCACCGGCGCGATGATCACGAACGCCGTGCGCTGCGTCCCGCCGCAAAACAAGCCGACGCCTGCCGAAGCAAGGAACTGCCTCGGCTTCCTGAAGGCGCGCATCGGCGCCCTGCCCGATCTTGAAATTATCCTCGCCCTCGGCCGCATCGCACATGATGCTGTGCTTTCGACAAGAGGCATCAAGAAAAGCGCCGCGACTTTCGCGCACGGTGCGGAGCACGGCATTGGCTCAGGCCTTCGCCTCTTCGACAGCTATCACTGCTCGCGGTACAATACGAACACAAGGCGTCTGACGCCGGAGATGTTCCATTCCGTGTTTGCTGAAATCAGAAAGCGCATCGACGGCTGAGCGTCGCTAGCCCTTTTCGCGCAGAAGCCGCGCCTTGTCCCGCTCCCAGCTCCGCTCTTTCAGAGTCTCGCGCTTGTCGGCGAGCTTCTTGCCCTGTGCGAGTCCGATCTCGACCTTCACGCGGCCGCGATCGGTGAAATACATACGCAGCGGAACGATCGTCATGCCCTGCCGCTGCACCGCCGCCATGAGCTTGTCGATCTCGCGCCGGTGAAGCAGAAGTTTCCGCGGCCGCCGCGTCTCATGATTGAACTGGTTCGCCTGGAGATAGACGGGGATATAGGCGTTGACGAGCATGATCTCGCCACTCTTCGTCACCTGGGCATAGGCTTCGTTGAGGCTGGCCTGCCCGCCGCGCAGCGATTTCACCTCACTCCCCTTGAGCTCGATGCCCGCTTCGAACGTCTCGCCAATGCTGTAGTTGAAGCGCGCCTTGCGGTTATCCGCAATGATCTTGCTCCCGTCACCGGGCTTCTTTTTGGCGCCACCGCTTTTGGAGGACATCGCTCCCCGATTTCCCGCTCGTCAGTTGAGGAGGCC
>JACIYQ010000294.1 GCA_014359855.1 Parvibaculum sp. | reverse complement strand
AGGCTGCTGTCAGGGCGAGACGAGTGGGGCGGCGCAGTCGGAACGATGTCATATAGAGGCCTCCTGGAGCCTGAAAGGTCTGCCGTTGACCTACCCTTGTCGCCGGTTAAATTCAATCGGCATGTGCAGCATGGGCCAAAACCATCACCCCCGGCTGGAGTGAAGCCATGATATGGAAAAGGATTTTTGGCCGTTCTCGCGACGAGGATACACCATATGTCCTCTATGGGCTGCTGGTTGGACAGGCGCGAAGTGCGGCTTTTTACCGGGACATGGGCGTGCCGGACACCGCGGAGGGGCGATTCGAGATGGTCGCTCTCCATGTTTTCCTGGCGCTGCGGCGCTTAAGAGCGTGCGGCGAGGCCGGCAAGGAGCTGGGCCAGAAGCTGTTCGATGTGATGTTCGACGACATGGACCAGACATTGCGCGAGATGGGGGTCGGCGACCTGTCCGTGGGCAAGAAGATCAAGGCGATGGCGTCTTCTTTCTATGGGCGGATGCAGGCCTATGACGAAGGCCTTGCCGGGATGGATGACGGCAAGCTCGAAGCCGCGCTCCGAAGAAACATCCTTCCGGAGTCTCCAGCGTCCAACGCAAGGGCGGCGGCGCTTGCTGCTTACGTCCGGCGCGTCGATGGAGATATGGCCACGCAATCGCCGAGTGAGGTCTTGGCGGGACGCGTCGTCTTCGCGTCGCCAGGGTCGCTCGCGGCCGAAGGAACCGTGTGATGGGCCTGCGGCCGAATCCTGAGTTTCGCCTTTTTGTTTCCGCGAGCGATGTGCCGCCGGCTGGCAAGGAAGTGGTGTTCGACGCTGACGAACGCACGCTGAAGGACCTGGCCAGACGCTTTGGCATAATTGAGGTCGTATCGCTCTCGGGTGTCGCGAAGGTGAGGCCCTACCGTAAGGCCGGCCTCACAGTCGAGGGCAGATTCAAGGCGGAGGTCGTTCAATCCTGCGTCGTGACGCTCGAACCCGTTCATCAGACGATCGGGGAAAGTTTCACGCAGCGGTATCTTCCGGAATACATGATTGTACCGGACGTGCCGGAGGTCAGCGAGCGGGAGGTCGAGATCGATCTGGAGGCCGAGGACGCGCCGGAGCCGATGACGGGAAATGGCGTCGATATCGGGGAGGCTGTGGCCGAGAGGCTGGCGCTCGCGCTCGATCCCTACCCGCGCAAACCGGATGCTGCTTTTGAGGCCCTGGCGGAAGAGCCCGGAGACGCTCCGGAAAGCAAGCCAAATCCCTTTGCTGCATTGGAAAAACTCAAGAAAAATTATTGAGTTGGCGCGATTCGTTGGGCTATCCGGCTATTGTCTGCCCCTCGCAAGGCTGTATCTTCGGGGCGCGCCGGGTGGGCGGACGCGCTGGAGCCGGATTAACGACTGGGGGTAACCGGGTGACGCAAGGACTGACGATAGCCCTGGATGGAATGGGCGGCGACCATGGACCGGAAACGGTGATCGGTGGTGCCGAGATTGCGTCCATTCGTCATCCCGACATCCGGTTTTTGATCTTCGGCGACGAAGCGCAAATCCGTCCGCTGCTCGACAAGCATCCGCGCGTCGCGCAAGCAAGCGAGATCGTTCATACCGACGTTTCCATTTCGATGGACGACAAGCCGAGCCAGGCGCTACGCCGGGGCCGCAAGACGAGCAGCATGTGGCTCGCGATCGATGCGGTTAAAGAAGGCAGGGCGCAGGCTGCTGTGTCGGCCGGCAATACCGGCGCGCTGATGGCGATGGCGAAAGTCATTCTGAAGACAATCCCGAACGTGGAAAGGCCGGCGCTTGCGGCGCTCTGGCCGACGGCACGGGGCGAGAGCGTGGCGCTCGATCTCGGTGCGACTGTCGGTGCGGATGCCTTCCAGCTCGTGCAGTTCGCGGCCATGGGCGAAGCCTTCGCGCGGGTCATCTTCAATATCGAGCAACCGACGGTCGGTCTTCTCAATATCGGCGAGGAGGAAGTCAAGGGAACGGAAGAGGTGAAGGCGGCCGCGCAGATGCTGCGCGAGGCGCAGCTGCCGATCCGTTTTCATGGCTTTGTCGAAGGCGACGATATCGCGAAGGGAACCGTCGATGTCGTCGTGACCGACGGCTATACCGGCAACATCGCGCTCAAGACGGCGGAAGGCACCGCGCGGCTTATCGTGAGCTATCTTCGCGGCGCGATGCAAAGTTCCCTGATGTCGAAGATTGGATACCTGTTCGCGCGCGGCGCATTCAAGGCGCTCGCGGACAAGATCGATCCGCGTTCATCGAATGGGGCCGTCTTTCTTGGCCTTAACGGTCTTGTCGTGAAAAGTCACGGCAGTACCGATCCCATTGGCTTTGCGGCCGCGATCGAC
>JACIYQ010000293.1 GCA_014359855.1 Parvibaculum sp. | reverse complement strand
CGGAGCGTGCCCGAAAACGCGAACGTCATCGCGCTTGCCGTTTCCTTCCTCGCGATTGCCGCCCTGTTTCAGGTCTTCGATGGCGCACAATCGATCTGCGCCGGAATGCTGCGCGGATTGCAGGACACGCGCGTGCCCATGATTTATGCGGGCGTGGGCTACTGGATCATCGGCCTCAGTTCCGGCGTTCTTCTCGCCTTTCCGCTGAAACTCGAAGGCGTGGGCATCTGGCTCGGTCTCGCGGCAGGACTTGCCACCGTTTCCGTCATGATGATTTCGCGCTGGACGCGGCGGGCGAAGCTGGGCCTCGACCGTTCTCCCTGGGCCGCCGCCGCGGCGCGCGCGCCCGGGGATGCGGCGCACTTGTAAGCGCAAGATGCGCCGATATGATGCCCGGCACCGGCACACCCGCCAGACAAGAACGGCCAGAAGCCCGGTACAGAGGGGTAATCGAATTGGCTAACCGGTACTGCGTGACAAGGATCCTGGCTGCCTGCGCCTTGCTTGCGGCGATCTGTGCGGCGGCCTCTTCCTTGGCCGCCGCGTCCAGACCGATCGAAGTCTCGACATCCACTCTGCTCTGGAACCCGGAGGACCGCACCGAAAGCGAAGCCGGAAAACTCGTCTGGGCGGGGGGCATCGAAATCGCATCGCCGGATGAAGATTTCGGCGGCTGGTCAGGTCTCGCGGTAAGCCCCGACGGCGCCGCAATGCTTTCCGTTTCCGATCAGGGCCAGTGGCTGACCGCCATCCTCCTCTACGACGAACGGGGGCGGCTCTCCGGCATGGCGGAGGCGAAGCTCGCACCGATGCTCGGGCTCGATGGCAAACCGGTCGCAGGCAAGACGCTCGGCGATGCGGAGAGCCTCGTCATATTGCCCGGCGCAACGGACGGCATCCTCGGCAAGGCCTATGTCGGTTTCGAGCGCGCGCACCGGATCTGGCGCTACGATCTCGAAACATTCGGCGCGGAGGCGATACCCGAGCAACTTCTGACACAGCGGCATTTCGGACGCCTGAATAACAATGGCGGCCTCGAGTCGCTCGAACTTCTGCCGCCCTCCGGACCGGAGAGAGAGCCGCGCATGCTGGCGATCACGGAAGACACGCTGGATCCACGCGGCCACATCAAGGGCTTCATCGCCGACGGACACGACATTGCGTGGTTCGGCCTCATGGCGCGCGAACCCTACAGCCCGACGGATATGGCGCTCTTGCCGAATGGCGACCTGCTGCTTCTCGAACGGCGGTATTCGCCGCTCGCGGGCGTCGGCATGCAGATGCGCCTCGTCTCCGGAGGCACGATCGCGCGCGATGCCGTGGTTGACGGCGACGTACTCATCGATGTCGGCCAGCGCTACTCGATCGATAACATGGAAGGAATGGCGGTCCGGCAGGACCAGAACGGCGACCTGCTCATCTATGTGATTTCGGACGACAACTTCAATCCGCTGCAGCGAACCCTGCTGTTGATGTTCCGCCTTGAAATGCCGAAGGAGCCGCAGCTCGCGCCGGCAGAAGAAACGCTCAAGCTCCCCCGAAGCCCGGAAGCGGACGGATCGTCCGCCGCAGCATCAGGGTCGGAAGAAGCTGACCAAGCGCCCAGATGAAGTGAATGCCCGCCTCGACGGCGATGCGGCCACCGAGCTCGGCGTCCCACACCATCGCCGGTCGCGTATTGAAGACGACCGCGAAGACGGTACCGCCGGCAAAGGCGGCGAAGAACGGCGCCTTCCACCACGGAATGCCGCGAAGCCAGTCGAACAGAAGAATATTCACGAGCTGGCCCACCGCCATGGCTCCCGTGAAGGAGGCGGCAAGAGCATAGGGCGCGATGTCCTCTTCGAAATCCGCGATCAGTCCTTCCCGGTTCGCCCAGAAGATGCTCCCCGCGAGCACAAGCCAGGCGACGAGGGCCGCCGTCAGCGTCAGGGCCGCTCCGTAGCGCCGGCTCGATAGATTCAGGATGAAGAAGACCGAGGGCAGCACGATGAAGCCCCGGTTGATCCAGTCCGAGGGATCAAGCAGCGGATCGGCCTGGCCGAGTGCCGCAAGCTCCGGTGCGGGAACATCCCGCAGACAGAAGCTGAGGAGAAACGCCGCGCATAGGGCAAGAACGGGAAAAATAAGGCGGATGAGCGCGGTCACGAATCGTGACACCGGCCCCGGCCGGCTCACCGGCACGCGATCCACCCCCCTGTCCAGCATGATGAAGCCCCCGAAATCGACAAGGCGCGGAGTCTAGCCGCGCAGTTCCGCGCCCGAAAGGCCACCGTCAAAATTTT
>JACIYQ010000292.1 GCA_014359855.1 Parvibaculum sp. | reverse complement strand
GCCTCGTCGAGCGACGCGATGCCGCCATTGATGAAGATTTCCGTGTCGGGCATCGCCTCTTTCAGCCGGTAGACCAGCGGATAGTCGAGCGGCGGCACGTCGCGGTTTTCCTTCGGCGACAGACCTTCGAGCCAGGCCTTGCGCGCATGGACGATGAGCGTTTCGCAGCCCGCCTCGCGGACCGCGCGCGCCATGGCGGGCAGCGCTTCTTCAGGCTCCTGATCGTCGACGCCGATGCGGCATTTCACGGTAACCGGGATTGCGACCGCGCCGCGCATCGCCTCGACGCAGCGCGCGACGAGGTCAGGCTCGAGCATGAGGCAGGCGCCGAAGCGGCCGGACTGAACGCGGTCCGAGGGACAGCCAACATTGAGGTTCACTTCATCGTAGCCGAACCCGGCCGCGATGCGGGCCGCCTCGGCAAGATCGGCGGGATCGGAGCCGCCGAGCTGGACGGCGACGGGATGTTCCGACACATCGAAGCCGAGCAGCCGCGCGCGATCCCCATGCAGCACGGCGCCGGTCGTCACCATCTCCGTATAGAGAAGCGCGCGGCGCGTGATGAGACGCAGGAAAAACCGGTCATGCCGGTCCGTCCAATCCATCATGGGCGCGATGGCGATTTTATTCGTCAGCGTATTCAATAGCTTATCCGGGCATGGGAACTGCTCAAGAGACCCAGTTTGCGCTGTTGTACCCTGCAATTCACTTGCAGGCATACAAAGAATTCCGGGGCTGAGGGATACCGCCCGACAGGCGATATCCTTGAGCGACCGGCATGAAAGGGCCAGTCACCCGCACAGACTCACAATAACGCCTTGTCGCGCCAGGCCTGCCGTCTGTGACTAAAGCCTTTTTCATGTCGTCAACTCAGTTCCCGTGAGCGGTTCCGGCGTTTCTCATCGACATCAGCTTCGCTCTCTGTTCGCGAAAATCCTTTCCCAGAATTACGGCGACGAGCCGCTTCGGAAGGACGGTTCCAAGTTTCGCCAAGAAGCTCGTCGCTATCAAGAAGCTCGTCGCTATGAAGCCGGGATAGATCGAGACGAACTCAATCCCGTCATGGGCAAATTCGACGCAACATGTGTCGACGAGCAGCCGCAGCGCGCCCTTGGCGGCCGAATAAGGCCCTTGCAGCGGCACGCCGAGGAACCCCGCCGGGATGTCGTCGACAAGAAGGAGTGCGTCCTTCTCGTCGCACAATTCACGCGCGCGGCGGGCATAGGCCGGAGCGATGGCGAAATCTTCGAGGTTCCGGCAAAATCGATTACCCCGGCCGATACGACCAGCTGCGGCGACAGCTATTGCGCGGGCTTCATCAGCGGCCTCTCGCAAGGGCTTTCGTTCCGCGATGCGATGCCATTGCCACCGATACCGCGGCCGAAGTTGCACAGGGATTTGGAACGCTCGGCACACTCAAAAAGAAGGTTGCCTGACATGACCGTGAATGACGACAAACTTCGCCAGGGCCTCGTAACCGTGATGCGGGAAATGGACACCTCCGGCCTCAATCACGGAACGGCGGGCAATGCCTCGGTGCGGATCGGCGAGCATTTCCTCGTCACCCCGTCTGGCATTCCGGCGGCTCAGCTGACGCCCGACCACATGGTGAAGATCGACCTGTCCGGCGCCTATAGCGGCGATGTGAGGCCGACAAGCGAGTGGCGCATGCATGCAGGGCTCCTCGCGGGACGGCCCGACATCAACGCCGTGGTACATTGCCACTCGCAATACGCCACGACGCTTGCCTGCGCGAACAAGCCGATCCCGCCGCTCCACTACATGACGGCAGTGAGCGGCGGTCCCGAAATTCGCGTGGCGCCTTACGCGTTGTTCGGCTCGGAGGAACTCGCCAACGCCGTCATCGCCACGCTGGAAGGACGCCGTGCTTGCCTCATGGCCAATCACGGGCAGATCGCACTGGGGCGCACCTTGCCCGAAACCCTGATGATCGCGCGCGAGGTTGAGGTGCAGGCGTCGTTTTACTACGGCACGCTCGCCATAGGCGGCCCCCCCTTCTCTCCAGCGAACAAATGGAAGCGGTGTTCGGCGCGTTTCTCACTCATGGCCAAAAGCCGGTAAAGCCCGAATAGCCGGTGCCGCTTATCCGAACAGGACCGCGTCTATCGCCTTCGCGGTCCGGTCGACGACCCGTGCGCGATCGCATTCGTCCGTTTCCAGAAGCATTTCAACGCAGGCGTAACCAATCTCGTTTGCCAGCCGGCAGCGGTCATAGGCTTCGTCACGGGGAATATGAGGATTGGCCTCCAGATACCTCTCGGCCATGATCCGTGCGACATGACTGTGCGACTCGAGGCGGATCGACCGCAGCGCGGGGATGGCGCGGAGCGATACCATCAGCGCATAGCCGCCCTCGAAGGCCTCCGTTACCTTGAGCGTGCGCCACAGCAGCGCCCTTGTCTGATCGACGAGCGCGCCGGGCAGCTCCGCGACATCCGCCAGCGCCGTCTCCAGTACGGCGTTCTGGGCATTCATCAGGTTTCTGCCCAACGCCGCCAGCATCGCGTGCTTGTCCCCGAAGTAGCGGTAGAAGGCAGACGCGGTCAAACCGGCCCGCTCCACAATCGCGTTGGAGTTCAGCCCTTCCAGCCCTTCCTCGACCAGAATTTTCTGAGCGCAGCCAGCAAACTGCGATAGGTGGCCTTCGATCTGCTCTGGCGAGGCTCGACAACCGATTTCCAGGAAACGGCGTTCTTCTTTGTGCTCATACCGCCAGCCTACGCGATCACGCTGGATTGAACAAAGCGGTCCCGGTTCCGCTCAAACACCGCAGGCATTGGCATCCTGCACCGCCAATTCCAGATTTTCAGGGCCGTAAATCTTCAGGAACAAGTCGAGCGTGTAGCCGAGATGCCGATCCACCTCTTCCGGTGTCAGTTTCACTTCTTCGCCGCAAAGCATCTTCATTTGATACTCACCGAGCACAAGCGCGATGAAGACATCCGCCGCGCGCACCGGATCGCCGACCTTGATCAGGCCGCGTCGCGACTGTTTCTCGAGGTAGGTCGAGACAATCTCGCGGGCCCTTGCAGGGCCTGCACTATAGAAGGTGGCGCCGACTTCCGGGAAGTGCGGTGCCTCGGCAACGACGACGCGGAGCAGCGACATTTTCGGCTGTTGGATCACGCCGTCGAAGAACTGCCTGGCAACAAGGCGCAGCGCCTCGCGGAGCGGCAGTGCCGCTATATCTTCCGAGTCGAGCACGCCGAAGAAATTCCGGCACTCCTGCTCGATCGTCTCGCGAAAGAGACCGGCCTTTCCGTCGAAGAGATCGTAGAGCGTTGCGAGCGACCCGCCCGATACGCTGACGATGTCGTTGAGGCTGGTAGCCCCATAGCCCTGCTGCAGGAAAACCTCACGCGCGGCATCGAGAATTGCCAATCGTCTCTTCTCGCGGCGCGTCGGCTCCTTGTCCCTCCGTTCCTGCATCATTGTTCTCACCCCCCGTTTTCGGCGGCCGGGGTCGTCGAGACGCCCTGGTCCACCCTTTGTTCGAGGCCGCCTCCCCCCAGAACCTTGTACAGAGTGACCGTATTGCTCACTTGCGCAAGCCGGGTACGAATAAGCTCCTGTTCCGCTGCGTAAAGGGAGCGTTGCGCATCGAGAACGGTGAGATAGCTGTCGATCCCGCTGCGATATCTGCGTTCCGCAAGCGTGTAGCTCTCGGCCGTCGCCTCCACCAGCGCATTCTGCGCATCCACCTGGCTGCCATAGGTGCCTTGTCCCGCCAGAGCATCCGTCACTTCGCGGAAGGCCGTCTGAATGCTCTTCTCGTAGAGGGCGACATTGATGTCCTTCTGGATCTTCGCCACTTCGAGATTGGCGAGGTTCCGTCCGCCTTCGAAAATCGGAATGCTGATCTGGGGCATGAAGCTCCAGGCGCCGGAACCGGGATCGAACAGGCCGGACAGCGAACTGCTCGTCGTGCCACCTGCAGCGGTCAATGTGATACGGGGAAAGAAGGCCGCCCGCGCCGCTCCGATATTCGCGTTGGCACCACGCAGCGAGTGCTCGGCCTGTCTTATGTCGGGCCGGTTCGCCAGCAGGTCCGACGGTAGTCCCGGCGGCAGATCCGCCACGAAACGTTCGATGTCCTGCGCGTCGTCCAGCATCGCATCGTCGACAGGCGCGCCGACAAGAAGCGTCAAGGCATTGCGGTCCTGCGCGACCTGGCGAATATAGGCGAAACGGTTCACCCGTGCCGTCTCGACGGCGGTCTGCGCCTGTGCGAGATCGAGCTTCGAAGACACGCCGCGCTCATAGGTTATCTTCACGAGGTCGTAGGAGCTCTCCTGCGCCACCAGCGTTTCCTCGGTGAGCTTCAGCAGTCGCTGATCGGCCTTGAGCGTCAGATAAGCGTTGGCGACTTCCGAGATGAGGGATATCTGCGCGGCACGGCGTGCTTCATCCGTCGCGAAATACTCCTGCAGGGCCTGCTCGTTAAGACTGCGCACGCGGCCGAAGAGATCGAGCTCGTATGCGGCGACGTTCGCCTGCACGCCATAGCTCGTGCCGGTTTGCGCCTGCCCGGTGCCCGACAAATCGCCCGGCACGCGCTGGCGCGCCATGGTCGCGTCGCCGCTGATGCTGGGCAGCAGATCGGCGCGCTGCACGCGATAAAGCGCGCGCGCCTGTTCGACATTAAGCACCGCTTCGCGCAGGTCGCGATTGTTCGCCAGCGCCTGCGCGATCAAGCTCCGCATCGTGTCCGACAGAAAGAAATCCCGCCAGCCGAGATCCGCGACCTCGACGCCGCTCTTCACGGCAGCTTCCGCATCTCCATAGGCGGCTCCCGCCGGCCAGCTGAGCGGCACAGGCGCGGCCGGCCGCTCATAGTCCGGCGCCAGGGTGCAACCGCCGAGGAGAAGGAATGAAAGGGCAGCAGATGGAAGGAACCTGGTCATCGGTCGGTTTCCGTTTCGGACATGGGTGCCTCGACAGCCCGCTTCGGGAAGAAGCGCTGCACCACAACGAAGAAGAGCGGCACGAAGAAGATGGCGAGAACCGTCGCCGAGATCATGCCGCCCATGACGCCGATGCCGATGGCATTCTGGCTGCCCGATCCGGGCCCCGAGGCGATTGCCAACGGCAGCACGCCGAGCGTGAAGGCAAGCGAGGTCATGATGATCGGCCGAAGGCGCAAGCGGGCCGCACGCATCGTTGCCTCCATCAGACTTTCTCCCTCTTCGTAGAGAGATTTCGCGAATTCGACGATCAGGATGGCGTTCTTCGCGGCGAGACCGATCGTGACGAGCAGTCCGACCTGAAAGTAGACGTCGTTGGAAAGCCCGGTCAGAGTTGCCGCAAGCACCGCGCCAAGAACACCGAGCGGGACGACAAGCATCACAGAGACGGGGATCGACCAGCTCTCGTAGAGCGCGGCCAGGCAGAGGAACACGAACAGAAGCGAAAGCGCATAGAGAGCCGGCGCCTGCGCGCCCGCCTGACGTTCTTCATAGGACAATCCCGTCCACTCATAGCCGACGCCTTCCGGCAATTGCGCCATCAG
>JACIYQ010000291.1 GCA_014359855.1 Parvibaculum sp. | reverse complement strand
GTCGTCTTGCTCATCTGGGCTACCCCATAAAAAAACCCCGACCGTATGGGATCGGGGCTCACGTCCCGACCTTTTTAGCGAGTTGTTTAACGTGGCCGCAAGCCGGTCGGCTCAAATCACCACGGGATCGGGCGCATTTAAGGCGGAGGGACCACCGCCGTCAAGGCTCGATTGCGCGAGCCGGTCTTCCGGGCTTTCCCCGTCCTGCTACGGCAACTATAAACGAGGCTTGAAAAGACGAGGCGGGCAGGCCCCGCTGCCCCGAGGGATTGCATGACAAAAGCGGCGGACGACCTCTTTCCCCACCACAACGACGAGCCCCGCCGCGTCGGCCCCGGCCAGCTGCACACGACGGGCATTCTGCCGTCGCATGGCATTGCGACACTGATCCGCGAAAAGGAAATCTGGGGCGGTCACGAAATCGACCCGAGCCAGTTGCAGCCGGCAAGCCTCGACCTGAGGCTCGGCGCCACCGCCTACCGCCTGCGCGCCTCCTTCCTGCCTGGCCCCGAATGCGGCGTGATGGAGCGCGTCGAGGAGCTGATGCTCCACAAGATCGACCTGAGCGAAGGTGCCGTGCTCGAAACGGGCTGCGTCTATCTCGTGCCGCTGGTCGAAGCGCTGGCGCTCTCTGAAAAGACATCCGCCTCCGCCAATCCGAAGAGCTCGACCGGGCGCCTCGATGTCTTCACGCGCCTCATCACCGATTTCTGCGCCGAGTTCGATCAGGTGGCGGCCGGCTACAAGGGGCATCTCTATCTGGAGATCAGCCCGCGCACCTTCCCCATTCTCGTGCGTCCCGGTTCGCGCCTCGCGCAGATACGGTTTCGTCGCGGCATGCACACCTGCACCGACGCGGAGATGAAGCGGCTCCATGAGGAGTTGCGGCTTGTCGATGGCGAAGCCGATATCGATGGCGGCATCGCCCTCACGGTCAATCTGCGCGCGGAGGCGGAAGATGAGATCGTCGGCTACCGGGCGAAGCGGCATTCCGGCGTCATCGACGTCGACAAAGTGAATGCCTACGACGTGCGCGACTTCTGGGATCCGGTGCATGTTCGCCCCGGCAAGGGGCTTATTCTCGACCCGGACGAATTCTACATCCTCGCCTCTGCCGAGGCGCTGCACATTCCCGCCACCCATGCGGGCGAGATGGTGCCCTACAACCCGCTGGTCGGTGAATTCCGCGTCCATTACGCGGGCTTCTTCGACCCCGGCTTCGGCGCGCGCGAGGCCGGCGGCGCGGGCAGCCGCATCGTCCTCGAAGTGCGCTCGCACGACGTACCCTTCATTCTCGAGAACGGCCAGACCATCGGCCGCTTCGTGCTCGAACGCCTGACCGACCGGCCCTCCGTTCTATACGGCTCGGGGCTCGGCTCGAACTACCAGCGTCAGGGCCTCAAGCTCTCCAAGCACTTCCGCGCGGGCTGAGAACGGCGGAATGCGCGCTTTCTCCCGCCTCGCTCTCGCCTTTCTCGCGCTCGTCGCCTGCGACACCGCCGGCCGTGTCATCGTCCGGGGGCTTTCGCTGCCCGTACCCGGCACGGTTATCGGCATTCTCATTTTGCTTGCCGCGATCGTGGCCTTGCGGCGCGTGCCGGAACCGCTGAAAGAGACGGCGGAGTTCCTGCTCGCCCATCTCAATTTCTTCTACATCCCGGCGGGTGTCGGCGTGATGGCCTATGCGGCGCTTCTCGCCGACGACCTCTGGCCGATCCTCGTCGCGCTTTTCGCGAGCACCTTCCTTGCGATGCTTGCGGCCGGGCTTGCCTTCCAATGGACGTCCCGTCTCACGCAGGGCAAGGACGGTGGCGCATGAGCGATATCGGCATCAAGCTCATATACTGGGACAGGGTTCTGGAGGCGGGCTTCTGGATCCTGCTGACCCTCTTCTTCTATTACCTCGCGCTTCGCATCCAGCAAGCGCTTGGCGGAACGCCGCTTGCCAACCCGGTTCTTCTCGCATCGGCCCCGATCATCGCCCTGCTCGTCGCGGCCGATATATGGGTAGGCGACTATATGGGTGGCGGTCAGGCGCTCATCTGGCTTCTGGGGCCGGCAACGGTCGGGCTCGCCGTGCCGCTCTATCGCAACTTCGCGTGCGTTCGTTCGGCGCTGGTTCCGATGGCCGTTTCGCTTGCCGTGGGATCGGCGGTCGCCGTGCTCTCTGCCGTCCTCATTGGCGACGCGATGGGCGCGAGCCTTGAAACGGTGCGCTCGCTGGCGCCGAAATCCGTGACGACACCGATCGCCATGGGGATCGCGGAGGAGATCGGCGGCTATGCCTCGCTCACGGCGGCCTTCGTCATCATCACCGGCATCATCGGTGCGGCCTTCGGTTCGATGTTCTTCAATCTCTGCCGCATAGGCGATGCGCGCGCCCGTGGCTTCGCGATGGGCATTGCCGCCCATGGCATCGGCACCGCGCGTGCCTTTCAGGAAGATGAGGTGTCGGGAACCTTCTCCGGCGCGGCGATGGCCCTGAACGGCATCGTGACGGCGCTCGTC
This sequence comes from Parvibaculum sp., assembly GCA_014359855.1. Taxonomy (GTDB): domain Bacteria; phylum Pseudomonadota; class Alphaproteobacteria; order Parvibaculales; family Parvibaculaceae; genus Parvibaculum. The sequence goes on along the minus strand of JACIYQ010000291.1, from coordinate 8,213 downwards.
CTGCCTTTGCTCTGGCTTGCCTTCGCAGGCTGAAAAGGAGAATTGCGCGGCCGGAGGGGGGTGGGGGAGAAAGGCCGGCCGCGCAATCCGGACGGAAACTCAAAGGTGGTTCGGGTTTCCGTCGTAAATCTGGAATTCGACGTCGCTGACGCCCTTTTCGTTATAGCGGTGCAAGGTGCCCTTGCTGTCGATGGTGTAGTCGAAGCAGCCACCGTCGCGGCCAGAGCCGAGGAGGACGCAGAACTTGCCATCCTTGACCTCCCAATGCCCGCTATATTTCGACCAGCTGCCCACCATGCGGCAGGCGCGCTCCGCGCCACGGACGAGGCCATCCTCGTCGTAGTACTCGCGGAAATCGTTGCGGCCCACGCCGCATTCGCGGTAGCGGCCTTCGATCGTGTTGCCGACCACGGCTTTCGCCACCTCTTCGCCCGTCATGTAGTCTTGGGCGAAGGCAGAACCGGCCAGCACGCTTGCCAGGATGCAGCCGGTCATCAGAAGCGACGTCGATTTCATGTTTTGTCTCCTCGCTGGGGGAAGGTGAAGAACCATCCATTCGGTCTAGGCGAGAAGACTTGCACCGCGAGGCGCAAGGTTCATTGACTGAAGTCAATAATCGGGAAAGCGACGTTCTGCCGCGTCGGGGCCGCTAGGCCGAGCAGCTCGCGCCGCCGAGGACGCAGAATTTCGCGCAATGCGGGTGGTTGAGTTTCACCGGCGAGAGGCTTTCGCGGATCGTCTGTCCCATTTCGAACCGCGGGTCGTCCGGCAGCAGCGTGCAGGCGACCAGTACAGGCGCCGCCGCGCCCTTCCGCTTCACGGCCATGCGGCTCGTCGCGCACATCATGCCGGCGGGGTTTTTGTGCAGGATGTCCCAGCAGGCCGTTGTGATTTCCGGCACCTCTGCCCGTTCGTCCATCTCGGGAAAAAGGAGCAGCGCCGAGGGATCGTCCGCATCGAGCGCAATGCCCTCGCGGGCGAGGAAGGCGGCATAGCCCGCGCGCTCGTCGGCGTCGCTTTCACCGGAAATCGTGCGCCCGGCTATGGCGAGCGAAAATCCGTTGGCGGCGAGCCAGCGCAATCCTTCGATCGCTTTCGCAAAACTGCCCTTCCCGCGCTCGGCGTCGTGCAGCGTCTCGGTGTGATGATCGATGCTTACCCGGAGTTTCAGCGCGTCGCCGAACCTTTCGCGAAGCGAGACGAGGCCCTGCTTCACTTTCGGCCGCATCATCGGCTGCATCGCATTGGTGAGGATGAGCACCTCATGCCCGCGCGCCAGTGCATCCTCCGTCATGGCGAGCATGTCCGGGTTCATGAAGGGTTCGCCGCCGGTGAAGCCGATTTCGGGCAGGGGCTGTCCGTTTCCCGCCGCAATCGCCGCCGCTTCGTCGAAGAGCCGCGCCGCATCGGCTGCCGTAAAGTAGACGAGCCGGTCATCCGTCGGGCTCGAATGGATATAGCAGTTGGCGCACTCGATGTTGCAGAGCGTGCCCGTGTTGATCCACAGCGTCTCGAGCCGCCGGAAGGAGACGGAGGCGCGTGCCTCGCCCCTGGCGGTAAAGTCCGGATGAGTGAATTTGATCGGTGTCGCGTCGTTCATGGGGAAAAGCTAGCACCGCCGCTGGCCTTGGCCATTCACAAATCCGGGAGGATTGGTAGTCTTTCCGCGAGCAAAGGGGGCGGCGATGCAGCACGAATTGGGCGAGGGCGATCTGCTGGACGCGGAGGGCCACCTTGCCGAGGCGGGCTGGGCGCGGCGCGAGGTCAGGCGCTACAGCCGCGCGGCGATCGGCGCGCCCTGGTACCGCATCAAGGAATGGGACTATTACTGCGTGCTGGCAGGACGCTACGGCCTTTCCTGCGTCGTCGCCGACAATGGCTATATGGGGCTCCTCGGCGCCACCTGGTTCGACTTCGAAGAGCCGCGCGCGACGGAGGAAAGCATCGTCACCCTCCTGCCGCGCGGGCGCATGAAGCTGCCGGAAAGCGCCGACAGCGGCGACATCCTCCAGCAACACCCGAAAATCCGCTTGGCTTTCAGCCACGTGCGGGGCGGGCGCGGCCTCACCGTCGATTGTCCGGGGTTCGGCAAGGGGCGCGGCCTCAAGGCGGAACTCATTCTCAGCCAGCCGCCGATGGACCGGATGGTGATCGTAACGCCCTTCGCCGGCGCGCCGCACGCCTTCTATTACAACCAGAAGATCAACTGCATGCCTGCCACCGGCAGCGTCTCGGTCGGCGGCGAGAGCTTTGCCTTCGAGCCGTCCTCCGCTTTCGGCGTTCTCGACTGGGGGCGCGGCGTCTGGACCTGGGACAATGTCTGGTACTGGGGCTCGGCCTCGGGCATGGCGGAAGGAAAATCCGTCGGCTTCAACATCGGCTATGGCTTCGGCGACACCTCCGCCGCCTCCGAAAACATGATCTTCTTCGACGGCGAGGCGCATAAGTTCGACCAGGTGACCTTCCACATCCCGCCGGACACTTTCGATAGCGCGCCCTGGTCCTTCACCAGCAATGACGGCCGCTTCGAAATGCGTTTCGAGCCCATCGTCGACCGCCACAGCGCGGTGGACATGAAGCTCCTGCGCTCGATCCAGCATCAGGTTTTCGGGCGCTTTTCGGGCGTGGCCGTGCTCGACGATGGCCGCCGGATCGAGGTGAATGAGCTTCTCGGCTTCGCGGAGGAGGTCCGCAACCGCTGGTAAGCCGCCTCTTGCGAAAACCCGGCCGAAACCGTACTTAAGAGGCACTGCGCGGGTGTAGCTCAATGGTAGAGCAGAAGCTTCCCAAGCTTACGACGAGGGTTCGATTCCCTTCACCCGCTCCAGTTCCCCGGCCCCCGTCCTCGTGATCCCTCGCAAATATTTGACATTAAGAGTGTCATTATATACTCGATTTCAAAGTCGAAGCTGGCAGGGAGGAACGAACCGTGAAGGCGCTCTTCGAGGCCGGTCTCTGGGGCGCGCCTACCTTCCGTGTCGACGGTATGCCCGCTCATTGGGGTCAGGACCGCTTCTGGGCACTCGAGCAGGACATCCTCGCGACCATGAACGCTCACCGCTGAAAAAGAACTGCATGGTCCAAACGGGTCATGCGGGCATTTCTCCCGTTAAGGCAGTGTTCACGCCTGACGACGATCCTTGTTCGACGGAACCGGGAAGCGGACCCAGGAGGGGAAAATGCCGGTATTGCGAAAGAGCATCCCGCAACATAGCGTCTTGCAACACGCCGCCGCAGGCCTCTTGGGCCTGTTGCTCGGTACATTTGCCTTCTTCGTCATAGCAACGGGCGCGATTCTCGCCTGAATGCCGGCCTGGACCGCAGCCTGACGAAACGAGTCCAACCCGCCAGCGCTTCGGGGGGAACCGGTCATGCCAGGCAGCTTGGCCACCGGCGCGAGCTGTGCAATGCTGCCCGCGAAATCACATAACCACAGTCGGAAGCGCGGCGATCTCCTTCGCCGCCAATGCGTCTTTTTTTGTGCGCAAATTATCGAAGGGAGACGGCGGATGGCCGGTACGGAAGAGAAACGGCCCCGTTTCTTTCAGGCGAATGTGCCCGTCTTTGTGGGTTCCGCGGCGCTGATTTTCACCGCACTTCTCCTTGTTGTTCACGATCCCGACGACGCTTCCATCGTTTTTGCCGCGATCCAGTCGTGGATCGTCCACGAGATGGGCTGGTTCTATGTTGCGGCGGTGGCGACGTTTCTTGTCTTTGCCATCGGCATTGCGGCGAGTTCCATGGGCGCGATCAAGCTCGGGCCCGACGATTCAGAGCCCGATTTCTCGACGGCTTCCTGGTTCGCCATGCTGTTCAGCGCCGGCATGGGCATCGGCATCATGTTTTACGGGGTGGCGGAGCCCGTGCTCCATTTCGCGTCGCCGCCCGTCGGCGAGGGCGGCACGGTGGAAGCCGCCCGCAACGCCATGCAGCTTTCCTTCTTCCATTGGGGGCTCCATGCCTGGGCGATCTATGCCGTCATGGGTCTGGCGCTCGCCTATTTCTCCTTCCGTCAGGGACTGCCGCTCACCGTCCGCTCGGCGCTCTATCCGCTGATCGGCGAGCGCATTTACGGGCCGATCGGTCACCTGGTCGACATCTTCGCCGTCTTCGGCACCATGTTCGGCGTCGCAACCTCGCTCGGCCTCGGCGTCTTGCAGGTCAATGCCGGTCTCGATTACCTCTTCGGCATCAAGCCCGATATATCCGTACAGCTCATGCTTATCGCGGGCATCACATTGCTGGCGACGGCCTCCGTCGTTTCCGGCATCAATGCGGGCATTCGCCGTCTGTCGGAACTCAATCTCGGCCTCGCAATCGTGCTCATGCTCTTCGTGCTTGCTGTCGGGCCGACGGTCTTCCTTCTTCAGGCGGCGATGCAGAATACCGGCGGCTATCTCAGCGACCTCGTCGGCAAGACGTTCACGCTCTATGCCTACCAGCCAAATGAATGGATCGGCGGCTGGACGCTTTTCTACTGGGGCTGGTGGATTTCCTGGTCGCCCTTCGTCGGCATGTTCATCGCGCGCATTTCACGAGGCCGCACCATTCGCGAATTCGTCATCGGCGTGTTGCTTGTTCCCTCCGGTTTCACCTTTCTCTGGTTCACCGTTTTCGGCAACACGGCGCTTGCCATGCAACTCGACGGATCGGCGCAAATGGTCGATGCCGTGCAGGCGGATGTCGCCGTTGCGCTCTTCCAGTTCCTCGGGCATCTGCCATTCGCCGGCATATCCATGACGATCGCGACCCTCCTCGTCGTAACGTTCTTTGTCACCTCGTCGGACTCGGGAAGCCTCGTCATCGACATCATCACGTCGGGCGGCGAGCCGGAGCCGCCGGTCTGGCAGCGCGTCTTCTGGGCGCTGACGGAAGGTGCCGTCGCGGCGGTGCTTCTGCTTGCGGGCGGTCTTGCCGCACTGCAGACCGGTGCAATCGCCAGCGGATTTCCGCTCGCGGCCATCCTCCTCGTTGTCTGTTACGGTCTCTTCACGGCGCTTCGGCACGAAACGCACCGACAGCAAAGCCTGCAGGCAGCGCCGGGCCTGGCAGCGGGCCATGCGCCTGTCCCCTGGAAGCACAGGCTCGCCGTTCTGTTGCACCAGCCCACGCGCGAGCGCGCCGTCGCCTTCCTGCGCGACACGGTGGTGCCCGCGCTGAAGGAGGTCGCGGAAGAAATTCGCGGGCGGGGCATGTCGGCGGAAGTCGAGGTCGCCGAGCGCGATGCCCGCATCGTCGTCACGCATGGCGAAGATGTCTTTGTCTACGGCGTGACGTTACGCAGCGTTCCCGTGCCGAGTTTCGCCGTCACAGCGCTTGAAGGCGAACGCGAAGGGCCGGACCGCACATGGCGCGCCGAAGTGGCGTTGCGCGAGGGCGGTCAGCGCTACGACATCATGGGTTTCGGCAAGGAACAGGTGATCGCGGATCTTCTCGGCCAGTACGAGCGGCACATGCACTATCTGAACATGCACGCGGCAGGCTAGCGAGAGAATGATGCGGTAAGGGGCCGCCTCCGCTATAAGGGCGGATCGGCTTTCCGAGACAGCGAGATCAAATGAGCCCCTCTCTCTATACGCTCATCAAAGCGTCCCTTCCGCAGGACCGAACGCGCACGGCAATCGAAGCGCCCGACCGTTCGCGCGGCCCGCGCATCTGGTCCTTCAACGACCTGCTGGCAACGGCAGCGCGCTATGCGGCCCTTTTTGCGCAGCTCGGGCTGGCGCGCGGAGACCGTGTCGCGCTGCAGGTCGAAAAGTCGCCGGAAGCGCTTGCCGTCTATCTCGCCTGCCTGCGCGGCGGCTTTGTTTTCCTGCCGATGAACATGGCTTACCGCGCGGACGAGGTCGATTACCTCGTCGGCAATGCCGAACCCTCGCTCGTGATCTGCGATCCCTCCGTCGAAGCCTCCCTGAAGGAGATATGCGACCGCCGCGGGACACCCCATCTCCTTACGCTCGACTGGGAAGCGGGCGGAAGCTTCATCGACGCTGCCGCCGGCGCGACGGAGCCCTGCGAGCCGGTCGCCTGCGGCGCCGACGATCTCGCGGCGATCCTCTATACCTCCGGCACGACGGGCAAGCCGAAAGGGGCAATGCTCACGCATGGCAATCTCGCCGCCAACGGCATTGCCCTTCGTGACTCATGGTGCTTCACCGAGGCGGACATCCTTCTCCACGCGCTTCCCATCTTCCACGCTCACGGTCTTTTCGTTGCCTGCCACTGCGCGCTGCTCTCGGGCGCGAAGATGATCTGGCTGCGGAAATTCGACCGCGAGGACGTGATCCGCGAGCTGCCTCGCGCCACGGCCTTCATGGGCGTGCCGACCTTCTACACGCGGCTTCTGTCGGGCGACGACTTCTGCCGCGAGCCCGTGGCTCACATGCGGCTCTTCACTTCCGGCTCCGCGCCGCTTCTCGCCGAGACCTTCGAGGAATTCCGCGCACGCACAGGGCACGCCATCCTCGAGCGATACGGCATGACGGAAACCGGCATGAATGCATCGAACCCCTATGACGGCGAACGCCGGCCGGGAACGGTAGGCTTTCCTTTGCCTGGTGTTGATCTGCGCGTCATGAGCGACGAGGGCGCGCCGCTCGCCGCGGGTGAGGCCGGCGGTCTTCAGGTGCGCGGCGCCAATGTCTTCCGCGGCTACTGGCGCATGCCGGAAAAATCGGCCGAGGAATTCACTGAGGACGGCTGGTTCAAAACGGGCGATGTCGCCATGATCGACGCGGACGGCTATGTCCATCTCGTCGGCCGCGCGAAGGACCTCATCATTTCCGGTGGCTTCAATGTCTACCCGAAAGAGATCGAGGAACTCATAGACGACATGCCCGAAGTACTCGAATCCGCGGTGGTCGGCGTGCCGCATGCCGATTTCGGCGAAGCGGGTGCGGCCGTCGTCGTTCTGCGTCATGGCTTCCTGCTCGACGAGGCAACGCTCATCGCACGCCTGAAAGACAAGGTCGCGAATTACAAAGTGCCGAAGCGCGCCCTCTTCGTCGAAAGCCTGCCGCGCAACACCATGGGTAAGGTGCAGAAAAACCTGTTGAGGGAAACCTGCGGCAACGCCTGAGCGTCAGCTCTGGCGGTCGCTTTCGCGGCGCATGGCCGGGGCATCGCCATCGCGCCGGCGGCGGCGATCGGGTCCGGTGAAATCCGCGGAACGCACGAGGGTACGCGGCCGCGTCAGTACGGCGTCGATCCGGTCGGTCAGTTGCTGCACGGAGAAAGGCTTGGAGAGGATTTCGTTCACGCCCGCATCCCGCGCTTCGATGATCGCGCCCTGCTCGCGCCGCGTCGTCATGTAGATCACGGGAAGTTCGTTCAGTTTGCCTTGCTCGGCCGTGCGCACCGAGCGCACCACGGAAAGTCCGTCGAGCGGCGGTTCCAGCTCATCGACGATCGCAATGTCGATGCTGTCGATGAGCAGCGAGCCCAACGCATCCTCGCATGTGCGCGCGCCCACGATCTTCTTCACGCCGAGGCCGCTCAGGATGCTGCGAAGCATGTTCGCCATGTAGGCCGTGTCCTCGACGATCAACACGGTGAGCTTCGCATAGGCCTTGGAGCCGCTTCCGCCACCGTTCTTTTTCGTTTCCTGCGACATGGGCGTTTCTCAAGCCTTCCTTGCGGTTCGGGGTCCACTATCGGCCAGAACTCTTTAGCGATTGGTTAGTACGGCGCCAGCGGAAAGTCCTTTCCGCTGCTGCTCAAGAGCCGGCTCTCGACCATCCGGCTGATGCCATGGTCGGTCTTTTCCCAATGGAAAGGCCGGGTAACGAACTGCCACAGGGCCTTGTAGGCGGCCGCGGAGATAAGCAGCCAGTAGAGCGGCATCATCAGCGTCTGCCCGAGAAGCGGCAGCAGCCCTCTCGCCGAAACGGCAGCCATGCCGGCCGCAATCGAGAGCGAATAGCCGGAAACGAGCACGAGGATGTTGAACAGCGCGAGCCCCGCCCCGCCGGAAAAATCGCCGGGCACTCCCCGTTTTGCCAGCGCGATCACCGCGGCCGCGTAGAACAGCGGGTGGACGAGGCTTGAAAGCGTGAAACCGCCGATCAGCAGCTGGAATCCTGCAAACCCCTTGAGCCCGAGGGCACGATAGAGCTTCACCGGGTGGCGCATGCGCACGAGATAGGTCTGCATCCAGCCTTTGATCCAGCGCGAGCGCTGCCGCACCCAGTTCGGCAGTTGGCAATTCGCTTCCT
>JACIYQ010000290.1 GCA_014359855.1 Parvibaculum sp. | reverse complement strand
TCATGTACCAGGTGCCGTTGAGATTGGTGTCGATGACGGCGTTCCATCCCTTGACCTTGAAGTCGAGGGCGGGTTGGGGGAACTGGCCGCCGGCATTGTTGACGAGAATGTCGAGCGCACCGAACTCGTTCCAGACCGCTTCGGTGAAACGATCGACCTGCTCGGGGTCGCGTATCGTCATGGGCATGCTGAAGACGCGTGCGCCAAGTTCTTCGAGTAAAGGCACTGTCGTCGCGAGCTTTTCTTCGCTCCGTCCGCATATGGCAATATTGGCGCCGAGCCGCGCGAAGAGACAGGCGATCGCTCTGCCCAGACCGCTGCCGCCGCCCGAAACGGCAACCGTTTTGCCGGAAAAGAGATCGTCGCGATAGACCGTGGGCAGGACCTTCAGTTCTTCATCCGAAAAACCGTAACGCGTTTTCTGGAAGCTCATGGGTTTCTCCTTGCGAATGCGCCTCAGGCGACTTTTTCTTTGTCTGCTGCCGTACCACGCCTGGCTTCATCCGCGCCGATGCCTTCGAGAAGCATCAGGCATACATGATCGGCCATTGCATGGATGGATGTCTTGCCGGGCTTGTACCATTCGACCGACCAGTTGAGCGCGCCCAGAAGCAGCATGCGCACCATGCCGGGATCGACGTCGTCGCGCAGTGCGCCGGCCTTTTGTGCTCGGCTGAGAATGCGCCGCCAGAGCGCGGAAAATGCGTCGCGCTTCGGGATCTGACGTTGCCGGATTTCTTCCGGTATCTGGGTGAAGATGCTGATGTTTGCGGACGTGTAGTCGCCGTGTTTCAGAAGGGTCGTGAGATGGGCATCGACGGCCGCACGGATGCGCTCGTAAGGCGGCGCGTCGGCGGGCATGTTCTCCTGGCTTTCTTCGACCGCTTCGTGAACCCGGTTGATGCCGATGTCGAGAACTTCCTCGAGCAGTTCGTCCTTCGAATTGAAATGGTAATAGAGGCTGCCTGCCTGCATGTCCGCGGCCTTGGCAATCTCGTTCAGCGTTGTTGCGGCGTAGCCCTTCTGGCGGAAGGTCTTGGCCGCGGCGTCGAGAATCCGAGTGCGGCTGATGTCCGACTTGCTTTGCTCGATCGCCATTGAAGGGTCTCCTGAAAATTGATCGCTACACGGACATTCAGGACGGATGATGCTCGCTTCGAACCGGGCGGATAATAGAAAGAAAATCCGGGCCTGTCCAATAATCTAATGAACATTAGAAAATAACTTGTGCGCCCTCCGGAGTTGAACTAGCGTTGAAAAAACATGATCGGCCCTTCTTGAGATGCCGGTTGATGAGGGAAGGTGGGAGAAGACATGTTGGGACTCCGTGACAGGCCCGTCGTCGTGACCGGCGCCGCCAGCGGTATCGGCAAGGCGATTGCGCTGCGGCTCGGCGAGGAAGGCTGCAAGGTCGGCATCTTCGATCTGAACGAAAAGGGCGGCGCGGATGTGGCGGCGGCCATCCGCGAGAAGGGCGGCTGGGCCTGGTCCTGCAAGGTCGACATTACCGACTATGCCCTCGTGTCCCGGTCCGTTGATGCGTTCGAGAAGGCCGCCGGGCCGGTCTTCGGGCTCGTGAACAATGCGGGCTGGGATATGGCCATGCCGTTTATCCAGACGGAGCCCGATTTCTGGAAGAAGGTCATCGACATCAATCTGTACGGGCCGCTTAACCTCACTCATGTCGTTGCACGCAAGCTTGCTGAGCAAGGTGCCGGCCGGATCGTCAGCATCTCATCGGATGCGGGCCGTGTTGGCTCGTCTGGCGAGGCGGTTTATTCCGCGGCCAAGGGCGGCATCATCGCCTTCATGAAGACGATGGCGCGGGAATTCGCCAGGAAGGGTATCACGTTCAACACGATATGTCCGGGTCCGACGGACACGCCGCTGCTCGCATCCGTGGACGCATCGGGCGGCGGACGTCTGACCGAGGCGCTCACCAAGGCGATCCCGATGCGCCGGTTGGCGCAGCCGGAGGATTATCCGGGCATGGTCGCGTTTTTTCTGAGCGACGATGCGAGTTTCATCACTGGCCAGACGATCAGCGTCTCGGGCGGTCTCTCCATGCACGGCTAACGGGGATTTCCATGGACTACGAAGACGTTCTTTACGAAGAAAAAAATGGCGTCGCGACCATTACGATCAACCGTCCGAATGTCTATAACGCGTTCCGCCCCCGCACCTGCGTTGAACTGATCGATGCTTTCCTGAAAGCGGGCTGGAACGAAGAAATCGGCGCGATTGTATTGACCGGGGCGGGCAACAAGGCGTTTTGCACCGGCGGCGACCAATCGGATCACGATGGCGCCTATGGCGACGGCGAGACGCGCGGCACCATCGGCATGCCGGTCGAGGAACTGCACACGGTCATACGCGACGTGCCGAAACCAGTGATCGCCAAGGTGCGCGGTTATGCCATCGGTGGCGGCAATGTGCTGGCAACATTGTGCGACATGACGATTGCGGGCGAAAGCGCAGTCTTCGGACAGGTGGGCCCCAAGATGGGCTCCGTCGATCCGGGCTTTGGTACCGCCTATCTCGCCCGCGTGGTCGGGGAGAAGAAGGCGCGCGAAATCTGGTACATGTGCCGGCGTTACCCGGCGCGCGAGGCGCTGGCGATGGGTCTCGTCAATGCGGTCGTTCCCGACGACAAGCTGGATGAGGAAGTGGACGCCTGGTGCGCCGAGCTTGTGGAGCGCAGCCCGACGGCGATTGCGATCGCCAAGCGCTCCTTCAACGCCGACAGCGACAATATTCGCGGCATTGGCGGTCTCGGCATGCAGGCGCTCCGCCTCTACTACAACTCGGCGGAGTCGAAAGAGGGCGTCAAGGCGCTTAATGAAAAGCGCAAGCCGGAATTCCGCAAGCATATGAAATAGGTGGCATCTCGGACTTGGCATTCACGTCCGACCAGGAAGCCATTCGCGGCACGGTTTGCGCGTGAGCGGCTTGCGCCCGGCTACAGGGCGCGCGCTGATCGGCCTGCAATGCCCCGGATCGGCCGCCGCCTCGCTGGAAGAAACCTGGAAATACATCACCGAGCGGACGGCCTTTGGCAATCCGCTCGCAAAATATCAGGGCGTGACGGAGCCGCTCGCCGAAGCCGAGACCTTTCTCGAGGCCGCCAGACTGCTCTGTTACAAGACGCTCTGGCTCAGGGAAATGGTCTGCCGCATACCGCCGAGGCGGCGATGTGCAAATGGTGGGTGCCCAAGACCGCTTTCCAGACGATTCACCGCTGCCTGCTGACACATGGTCATGGAGGCTACAGCACCGATCTTCCGCATCATCCGTGAACGACAGGGTCGCACCAGATCCTTGCACGATTCCGCTCGACCGGATCGGCGTCAGCGATCCGGAGCTCTACAGATCGAACCGGATGTGGTCCTCTTTCGCGCGGTTGCGCCACGAAGACCCGGTGCATTGCTGCGCCAACAGCGCCTATGGTCCTTTCTGGTCCGTGACCGGGTACAAGGACATCATGCACGTCGAATCCAATCACGACGTGTTTTCATCCGATGTCGCCTATGGCGGCGTCACGCTGCGCGAAGGCAATGCCGGCCTGATGCTGCCGATGTCCATCGCCATGGACCCGCCCAAGCACGACGTGCAGCGCAAGGTCGTGAGCCCGGTCGTCGCCCCCTCGAATCTGGCGAAGCTCGATGCCACCATCCGGGAGCGCGCTGGCAAGATATTCGACTCGCTCCCGCGGAACGAACCCTTCAACTGGGTGGACCGCGTGTCCATCGAACTCACGACGCGCAACTCGATCAGCGCTGGCCGGACACGCCCATCTAGGCCGTTGGCGAACCGAAGCTGGTCTTCTCCAACTTCATCAAGGGCATCGAGGAACTGCCGGCGATGATCCGCGATTGATCCGGGGCAGGAACTACTTGCCGCGCGGCGCGAGGCCGTTCACGAGCAGGGCCACATATTCCTCGATCATTTTCTGGCCGGCGAGTTCGGCGTCGTGCTGATGCCAGTGACCGATTGAATTGAGGGCGCCCGCGAGCGCGAAGGCCGTGATCTTCGGGTCCGAAGGGGTGATCGAACCGTCGGCGATGCCATTGGAAATCAGCTCGCGAAGTTTGCGGTCGATCTCGGTTTTGAGACGCCTGATCTTCTTGCGGCTGGTGTCCGACAATTCGGCATCGCTGATGCGAACGGCGCAACGGCCGAAATCCGTTTCGTTGATCCCGGCATAGCGTTTGAGGTAGGCGACCAGGCGATCCAGGCCCGTCGTCCCATCTGCGTCCGGCATCGCCTCGCCCGCGGCTTCCAGCGTATCGAGCCCGTGCTGGATGCAGGCAAACAGCATCGCTTCCTTGTTCTTGAAATAATAATAGAGCGTCGGCTTCGTCACGTTGAGAATCTGCGCGACCTCGTCCAGCGAGGCGCGGTGATA
>JACIYQ010000029.1 GCA_014359855.1 Parvibaculum sp. | reverse complement strand
TCATCGCCGCCGAAGCCATCGCGTCGGATAGCGGGCTCGGCTATCGCATCTTCCTGATGCGCCGCTATCTCGCGATGGACGTGATCCTGCCCTATGTCGCCTGGATCACGCTTCTCGCCTTCACGCTCGATCTTGCGCTGCGGCTTTTCCAGCGCATCGCCTTCCGCTGGATGTACCGGGGTAACTGAGTATGACGCGTGTCACCGTCGAGAATGTGTGGAAGGTCTATGGCGATCAGACCGTGCTCGAGAACGTCAATCTCGAGATCGAGCCGGGTTCCTTCATCGCGCTGGTGGGGCCTTCCGGTTGCGGCAAGTCCACCTTCCTGCGCATGATGCTGGGCGACGAGGCGCCGTCTCGGGGCCGCATCCTGCTCGATGGTGTCGAACTCGATGCCGAGCCTTCGCCCGATCGCGGCGTCGTCTTCCAGAAATATTCCGTCTTTCCGCATCTGACCGCGCTTCAGAATGTGATGCTCGGTCTCGAATTCGCGGCGAGCCCCGTCATGGCCCGGCTTTTCGGCAAGCGCAAGCGGGCGGCGAAGGCGGAGGCGCTCGACATGCTGACATGCGTCGGCCTTGGCCATGCGGTTCACAAATACCCATCCGAACTCTCCGGCGGCATGCAGCAGCGCCTTGCCATCGCGCAGGCGCTGATCAAGAAGCCGAAGATATTGCTGCTCGACGAACCTTTCGGTGCGCTCGATCCCGGCATTCGTGCGGAAGTGCATGAAATCCTGCTGCGGCTCTGGCGGGAAGAAGGCATGACCGTCTTCATGGTCACGCACGATCTGTCCGAAGCCTTCAAGCTCGGCACGCGCGTCATCGCTTTCGACCGCGTGCGCACAAGACCGGAAGAGCTGAAGGCCTATGGCGCGACCGTGACTTTCGATCTCAAGGTCGACGGCAAGAGCGTGCCGCCGCGTCCCGAACTGCGCGAGCAGCTCGCGGCGGCCGCGCAATAAAAAGCTCCGGACGGGACGGCCCGTCCGGTTTCGCAAAGCCCCGGTTGAACGGGGCGCAATGCCTGGACGGCCAGGCTTCGGCCCGGGGAAACCCGGCGCGCAACAGGAGACGCGCGATGGCGGAAGCATCCCGCAGCGAAAAATATACCGGCCCCTATGCCGCCCAGCAGGAACGCTACTACCGTCTCTTCGGAGGCGCGAAGGCGAAGGCCCGCGATTTCAGCGAGGTGACAGGCAACCCGCCCGTTCTCGACGAGAAGCTGATCCGCTCGCGCGAAACCGTACCCGGCGGATGGGCGCATGCCCTGCCGCTCGCGCGCGGCGAGACGCTCCGTGTCGTCAACACGCAGGGAACGCCCGGCGTGTCGCTGGTCTTCTACAATGCGAAGGACAGGAGCGAGCGCTTCAACGCCGGCGATACGGTGAAGATCCAGTGGAACGCAAGGCTCTCGCGAGGCCGTGTCCTTTTTTCCGACATGGGCCGTGTGCTCGCGTCGATCACGGACGACACATATGGGCGCAACGATGCGCTGACCGGCGGCTCGTCCAGGACGACCAATGCAGCGCGCTACGGCGATGCCTCGCTTCGCAACACGCGTGACAATTTCATCCTGCTCGCCTCCAAGCACGGACTCGACAAGCGGGATATCCCTCCTTGTCTCACGCTCTTTGCGCCGGTCGGCGTCGACGGGGCGGGACGTTTCCGCTGGGAAGGCGAGGGCGCGGCGCCGGGCGGCTATGTCGATCTCCGCGCCGAACTCGATCTGCTCGTATTCGTTTCCAATGCGCCGCATCCACTGGCGCCCGGCTTTTACGAGCCAAAAGACATCGGCCTCCTCGTCTGGAAATCGCCGCCGCCCGAGGCCGGCGATTTCTGCCGGACCGCAACGGAAGAAGCGATCCGCGGTTTCGAGAACAATGCGCGTTATCTCGCCGCGCTCGGGGAGGAATGACAGATGACCCTTTCGAACAGACACGAGGAACAAGCCTTCTACGACTTCACCGTGCCGGCGCTTCGGCCCTGGTCGCATGTCGTGAAAAAGGGCCAGATCCTGCGCATCGTCGATCTCGAAGGCTGCCAGGCCGTCGATACGCTTTTCTTCAACGCCGCCGATCCCTCCGAGCGCTACAGCGCGCAGGACACGGCGCTCGCGCAAGGTTCGCCCTATGTGACGGCGGGCACGAAGCTCATCTCGAACGAAGGCAATGTGATGGCGGTTGTCATTGCCGATACGGCGGGCAGTCACGACACATCGGCGGGCGCCTGCTCGGCGGAAGCGAACACCGTGCGCTTCGGGCACGAGACACGCTACATGCATAGCTGCCGCGACAACTTCGTGCTGGAGCTTGCGAAGCACGGGATGAGTAAACGCGACATTGTGTCGAACATCAATTTCTTCATGAACGTGCCGGTCGAAGAGGACGGAACGCTCGCCATCGTCGATGGCGTGTCGCGCCCGGGCGACTATGTCGAGATACGCGCGGAGATGGATGTGCTCTGCGTGATCTCGAATTGTCCGCAGGTGAACAATCCCTGCAATGCCTTCAACCCCACTCCCGT
>JACIYQ010000289.1 GCA_014359855.1 Parvibaculum sp. | reverse complement strand
CGGCCCGCCATGCGCTTCGTTCCCTTGAAGTTCGTCGTCGGCATGATGCCCGGAACGATCGGCACTTCGACGCCCGCCGCTCTCGCCTTTTCAAGGAAACGGATGTGCCTGTCCGTGTCGAAGACGAACTGCGTGATGGCCCGCGTCGCGCCAGCATCGACTTTTCGCTTCAGGAGTTCGATATCGGCCTCGATCGAAGCCGATTCCGGATGCTTCTCGGGATAGGCGGACACGATGACATCGAAATCCGCAATCTTGCGGATGCCTTCGATAAGCTCCGGCGTCGACTGATAGCCTTCCGGGTGCGGCTGGTAGGGTGCCCCAAGTTCGGGCATGTCGCCGCGCAATGCCACGATGTGCCGGATGCCCGCATCCCAATAGCCGCGGATGACGTTGTCAACTTCCGCACGCGATGCACCGACGCAGGTCAGATGCGCCACGGGCTCCAGCGACGTCTCGTCGTGAATGCGCTTCACCGTTGCATGCGTGCGCTCGCGCGTCGACCCGCCCGCTCCGTAAGTCACGGATACGAATTCCGGCTGAAGCGGCTCAAGCCGGCGAATGGACGTCCACAGCGTCTCCTCCATCTCCGGCGTCTTCGGAGGGAAGAATTCGAACGACACGCGCGTCCGCTCGTTTATGTCTTTTTTCTGCGTCTTCGCCATTGCCTCTACTTCACTCCCTCGAATTCGACTTTGGCCTCGGCGCCCCGCGAGGGTTCACCGCGCTTGTCGGCAACCCAGACCAACACGGTAAGCTTTGCGTCCTCGCCACCTTCCGGAGGCAGAACCCTTGTCTCCGCGACGTCCAGGCCGGCATCCGCGAGCCATTCGTTTACTTCGTCTTCCGCGAAACCGAGCCGCCGATGCGCGTGGCTCTCACGGAGAAAATCCAGTTCATGCGGTGCGAAATCCGCAATCAGCAACCGCCCGCCCGGTTTCAGCACGCGCGCTGCCTCGGCGATGGAAGCGGCCGGATCGTCGAGATAGTGAAGCACCATGTGCAACGTCACGAGATCGACCGTCTCGTCCTGCATGGGCAGATCGTAGAGATCGCCCTGCCGGACCGAGCAGTGCTGAAGCGAGCGCTGCTCGAGTTGAGCGCGGGCGAGCGCCAGCATTTCCGGGCTGAGATCGATACCGAGCCCTGCTTTGGCCTTCGGCCCGAAAAGTTCCAGCATCCGTCCGGTGCCGGTACCGAGATCCGCCACGAGTTCGATCGCGCTGGAACCACCGAGCTGGAGCATCGCCTGCTCCACCTTGTCTTCCGGCACATAGAGGGACCGGATCCTGTCCCACTCCTCGGCATTGGCCCGGAAATAAGCCGCAGCCTTTTCCGCCCGTGCCGCTCGCACCGCCTCAAGCCGCTCCATGTCGCGCGCGATAACAAGGTCTTCCCGCGGGATGAGCCCGCTCAGAACGTCGGCGAGCCCGGCGACCGGGCCACTGCCCGCCAGGCGATAGAAAACCCAGCTTCCCTCGCGAAAGCGCTCCAGCAGTCCTGCCTCGCACAGCAGCTTGAGATGCCGGCTGACGCGGGGCTGGCTCTGCCGCAAAATCTGCGTCAGTTCCGTGACCGTCAGCTCGCTATGCGCCAGAAGGGCCAGAAGACGCAGCCTTGTAGGCTCGCCTGCCGCCCGCAATCCTGCGAGAAGTTGCTCCATGTGCCACTCAGTCCTTGCGGTTTCGCGACGGATATAAACATATCTTTATGTCTTCCAAAACCTTTTTCTCGACTGTGACGTTTTCTCGACGCCTCACGGGATTCTGATCCCGACCGCTTGCCACCTGCTGGTTAACCTTGCTCTCCTATGATAGCTAGGAAAGTCGTTGGGGTGCGGGAATCGGCAAGAAACCGCAGAAAAAGCCCCTTTGTTCATATGGAATTAAGCCGCAGACGGAATGCTTGCGGCGACGGGACGGCACGAGACTCGCCGGGGCACAGGATTGGAGCGGGCTGACATGAAGACCAGAGACCGGACAGGCAAACGACACGTCGCGATGCAGACGATCCTCGCGCTCGCGCTGCTGTTCGGCCTGACGCCGGCGCCGCACGCGGCCATGGCGGCCGACGAGCCTGCCGCACAAGCGACCGCCGACAATAGCGCGGACGAGAACGATCCGCTCGAGCCGATGAATCGCTATTTCTTTGAACTCAACAAGTTCTTCGACACGATCCTGCTGAAGCCCGTCGCCACCTGGTACGACGGCGTGGTGCCGGAACCCGGCCGCGACGGCGTACGCAACTTCCTCGACAATCTGAGAAGCCCGGTGATCCTCGCCAACGATCTGCTGCAGGGCGAGTGGGAACGCGCCGGCACGACGGCGAGCCGCTTCGGCATCAACACGACGGTCGGCATCCTCGGTCTCTTCGACCCCGCCGCCGACTGGGGCATGCCTCAGCACAGCGAAGATTTCGGCCAGACGCTCGGCACGTATGACGTCGCCGAAGGCCCCTACCTCTACCTGCCCGTGCTCGGCCCCGCCCCGCCCCGCGACCTGACGGGTTTCGTCGTCGATCAGTTCTTCGACCCGCTTACTTATATCTATTGGGATGAGGCGAAGACGGTTCCCACGATCCGCTTCGTGCTGAACGGCATCGACCAGCGCGCGCGCAGCCTCAACACGCTCGACCAGATCGAACGCACCTCGGTCGATCATTATGCGACGGTGCGCAATCTGTACCGGCAGATCCGCAAGAACGAGATTGCCAATGGCAGCAGGGATTTCGACGACCTGCCGGATATCGAGAACCTGAATTTCGACACAAACGAACCGGACAGTCCCCGTATCGGCTTTTAGTCCGAAGCCTGCCTCAGCGAGAGGCAGGACGGGCGCCGGGGCGTCGTCTGCGATCTGGAGATTGAAATGGTCACAACACTGACAGTGCAACGCACCAGGCGGTTCATTGCGCCGCTCGCTCTTTGCATGGCGCTTATCGCCGGCGTTGCGCAGGCATCCGCCTCGACAGGCGATGCCGCAAGGGCTTTCGTCGAGGACGTCTCGAAGCGCGCCATCGGCATCATCAGCGACAAGAGCGCCTCGAAGGCGGAGCGCGAAGCGCAATTCGGCAAGCTCCTCGACGAGACGGCGGACATGGACCGTATCGCCGCCTTCGCGCTCGGGCAGTATCTGCGCACGCCGACGCCGGAACAGAAGAGCGAATATCTCAGCCTCGTGAAGACCTTCATCGTGAAGGTCTATGTCACGCGGCTTTCCGACTACAATGACGAGAAGCTCGACATTCTCAGCGCCAAGACGAAAGGCGACAAGCAGGCCATCGTGCAGAGCGAGATCAAGTTCACGAACGGCCGCGAACCCGTCACCGTCGACTGGTGGCTCATAAAGAATGACGGCGACTTCAAGATCTTCGACGTCAACGTCGTCGGCATCTGGCTCGCACAGGAACAGCGCTCGACCTTCACCAGCGTGATCCGCAACAATGGCGGCGACTTCAACGCCCTTCTCGATCACCTCCGCACGCAGATCAACAAGGCGGAAGCGGGCGAAATTCCGGACGTCAGCGCCGCGAACTAATCCGCGAAAATTCATCAGTCTACGGACGGCGTGCTCCTCGCGGAGCGCGCCGTTTTCGTACTTGTCCCGCGAAACAGCGGGAACTGTCATCGAAATGTCATGAAAATGTCACCTGACGGCAAGATATCCACGCCTCCGGGGATAACCGCCATGGTGCCGGCGTATGACAAGCAGTCTACCGCTGTTGCGCTGCCGCCACATTGGGGACAAATGCCGGACGGGCCTCATCTATCTCCGCATGCGCCTCATTACCTGTAGGGACCTTCGCCACGTCGCACCGGAACGGTACACCGGATTCAGCTTCCGTTAAGAGGCGGCGACCACAATCCGCCTCGCCCGCAAGTAGCACCCAAAGGGGGGACGAAGATGACCAGACGTATCCGTCCCGCTCACGAGAGCGAAACGCCAGGCACGATCCCCGCCTTCCGCTCCGAGGTCAGCATCGCCTTCGAGCGTGCTTGGTCTGCCATTCCGAAGGACGGCCTAGTTCCCGACAAGGCTGACCTCCGCCCCGAACGCTTCGCCCCCTTTCTCCGCAACGCCTATCTCGTGGAGCTGCATGACGAACCGGAGCGCCGCGTCCTCTTTCGCATCGCGGGCGAAGTGATCAGGAACGCGCTGGGCGTCGACCTGCGCGGACGGAACTACATCGACTTCGTACCCGGGGAGCATCGCGACACCTCCGGCACTTCAATGAAGCTGATGTTCGGTGCGCAACCCTGCGGCCGATGGGTGCGCAAGGAAGTGGTGCACAGCGATGGTTTCCGTCAGATCCTGGAGCTGACACAGCTCCCGGTAATCGGCCGCGCGAGCGGATTGCAGCTCGTGCTCGGCATAGCGGAGGGTTTCGGGGAGGACGTCGCCCACACGTCGGATGGCCGCTTCCGCTTCGAATGTCTGGACCACGAACAGTTCATCGATATCGGCGCCGGGGTGCCCGAGTAGGGCTCGCGCCTCCCGTCAGGAACCCACCTGACGCAGGTCCGGGAAAGCCGCTTTCGGCGGCGGCACGCGCCCATATTTCTCTTCGAGCACACTGCCGATCGCGACGATGAGTTCGCGGTGGTCGAAGGGTTTGCCGACATAGCCGTCGGCGCCCAGCTCGCGGTAACGCGCATCGTTGCGGCCGAGGGAGTCTGCCGTAAGTGCGATGACGGGCACATCGCGGATCGCCGGAACTTCATGCGCCCGTATATGCGCAAGCGTCTCCGGCCCGTCCATCACCGGCATGTGCATGTCGAGCAGCACGAGATCGAAAGGCTGCGTCTGCAGCCAGCGGATCGCCTCCTCGCCATTCGCGGCCTCGACGATCGAAATGCCGAGCGGTTCGAGGAAGAGGCGCGCGACCTTGCGGTTGAGCGCGTGATCGTCGACGAGAAGCATGGAGAGCCCCTTCGCCCAGCGCACGCCACCTGTCTTGTCCACATCGGCATGCGCGGGGGCCTCGCCAGCACGGCGGCCGGACGTGGCGTGGAAGGTGAGCGTGAAGGCGGAACCCTTGCCTTCCTCGCTTTCGGCCGAAATGCCGCCATCCATCAGCTCGGCGAGCTTGCGGCTGATCGACAGCCCGAGACCGGTGCCGCCGAAGCGGCGCGAGGTAGAAGCATCCGCCTGCGTGAAGGGCATGAAGAGTTTTCCGAGCGTTTCCGCGCTCATGCCGGGGCCGGTATCGGCGACACGGATGCGAACTTCCAGCGCGTCCTCGCCGAGCGGAACGGCGGTCGCGGAAATGGAGACACTGCCCTTGTCCGTGAACTTGATCGCATTCGAGACGAGATTGGAGACGCATTGGCGCACGCGCACCGGATCGAAGCGCAGAAAGGTCTGCGCTTCCGGGTCGATCTCCAGCGCGAGCGTGAGACCTTTTTCGGTCGCGCGCGGCGCCCAGAGTTTTTCGAGGCGGCGCAAGAGATGGCCGAGATCGTTGTCGATGGGCGAGATGTCGAACTTGCCCGCCTCGATCTTCGAGAGGTCGAGCACGTCGTTGAGGATCGCCATCAGCGTCTTGCCGGAATCGAGAATGGTGTCGAGCTGGTCGCGCTGTTCGGCGGTAAGCTCGGAAGCGGCCATGAGCTGCGCCATGCCGAGAATGCCGTTGAGCGGCGTGCGGATTTCGTGGCTGATATTGGCGAGGAAGGCTGACTTCGCGTCGTTCGCGGCCTCAGCCTCCTTACGCGCCTTCCTGAGTTCCTTCTCGCGCTCGTGGATGCCGGTGACGTCGGCGCCGACGGCGACATAACCGCCGAAGGAAAGCTTCGTCTCCGTGACCTGCAGGATGGCGCCACGCGGCGTCATCAGCTCGATCGGCTCGCCGCTCGCAAGCGTCGCGACGATGTTGCGGGCGATCTCGAGCGTTTCCTCGTAGCTCAGATGCGAAAGGATCGCCTCGACGCCGCGCCGGGTCGATTCGAGATAGGTGCAGCCTTCGCGGAGCGCCGCGTTGGCGGCGGCGAAATCGATCTCGTTCTGCGCGTTGGTGAGCAGAATTTCGTGATCGGGTCCATAGACGACGAAGCCGCCGGGAAGCCGGTTCACCGCTTCCTGGACGATCGCCGCCATGTCGCGATCGCTGATCTTTCTGTCGCTCATATCGAGCCTTCCACGACTGGTGCAGACGCAATGCGCCGCACCGGAGCGCCCCTCCGTTTCCCCTGATGAGAATTTAGGCAGCGAGGCTTAAGGAGGAGTGAAGACGTTACGGAAACGCAGGGGAAGGCTGCGAATTTGGAGAAGCGCGCCCTCCACAGACCCGGCGAATTATTGCAACCTGTAAGGAAAATCCTTACATTGAAGGTCTATCGCAGGACGATGAAGATGATTACGAGCAAGCTGACGACCAAGGCCCAGACAACGATTCCGCAATCCGTGCGCGCGGCATTGAAACTTCGCGAGGGCGACGAGCTCGTCTACCGGATCGAGGGCAACCGAGTCATTCTGACCAAGGCGGACAAAGCTTCAGGCGACGATCCCTTCCGGACCTTCGAGGAATGGAACTCGGACGCCGACAGAAAAGCCTATGCCAAACTTTAAGCAAGGAGACGTCGTCAAGGTCCCCTTTCCCTACACGGATCGCGCAACGCGCCAGCATCGGCCCGCCCTCGTCGTCTCGACGGGCGGCATCGAGGACCGGCACGGGCTGCTTTGGGTAGCGATGATCACCAGCGCCGAAAATCGGGGATGGAACGGCGATGTCTCCGTCGACGACCTGAAGCGGACAGGGCTCCCCGTCGCTTCGATTGTCAGGCCGGCGAAGCTTGCAACCATCGAAGCGGAGGACGCGACGAAACTCGGGACATTGACGAGCGGCAATTTCGCCGCCGTGCTCAAGGAAATCGGATCGGAACTCGCGATCAGCGGCTGAAGCGCTTGTACTTGATGCGGTGCGGGATTTCGGCTTCCGGCCCGAGACGGCGCTTCTTGTCTTCCTCGTAGTCCTGGTAGTTGCCCTCGAACCATTCGACATGGCTGTCGCCCTCGAAGGCGAGCATGTGGGTGGCGATACGGTCGAGGAACCAGCGGTCATGGGAGATGACCACGGCGCAGCCCGCGAAGGCGACGAGCGCATCTTCGAGCGCGCGGAGCGTTTCGACGTCGAGGTCGTTGGTCGGTTCGTCGAGGAGGAGCAGGTTCGCGCCCGATTTCAGCATCTTGGCGAGGTGAACGCGGTTACGCTCGCCGCCCGAGAGAAGGCCGACCTTCTTCTGCTGGTCCGAGCCCTTGAAGTTGAACGAGCCGACATAGGCGCGGCTCGGCATGGTGATCTTGCCCAGCTCGACGATATCGGTGCCGCCGGAGATTTCCTCCCAGACGGTCTTGTTCGAATCGAGCGAGTCGCGGCTCTGGTCGACATAACCCATGACGACCGTCTCGCCGATCTTCAGCGTGCCCGAATCCGGCTTTTCCTGACCCGTCAGCATGCGGAAGAGCGTGGTCTTGCCCGCGCCGTTCGGACCGATGACGCCGACGATGCCGCCGGGCGGCAGCTTGAAGGAGAGATCGTCGATGAGGAGCTTGTCGCCGAAGCCCTTGGCGATGTGTTCGGCCTCGTAGACATTGCCGCCGAGGCGCGGCCCCGCCGGAATGACGATCTGCGCCCTGCCCTCCTGCTGCTTGCCGGCCTCGGCGAGCAGCTCGTCATAGGCGCTGATACGGGCCTTTGATTTCGCCTGGCGCGCCTTGGGGCTCTGCCGGATCCATTCGAGTTCGCGGGAGAGCGTGCGCTGCTTGGCCTCTTCCTGGCGGCCTTCCTGTTCGAGCCGCTTCTCCTTCTGTTCGAGCCAGGAGGAGTAGTTGCCTTCGTAGGGAAT
>JACIYQ010000288.1 GCA_014359855.1 Parvibaculum sp. | reverse complement strand
CGGCGCGATGCCGTCTTGCTCTTGGAGGCGGGTTTGCGGCTCGCTGCCGTCCCACGCTTCCTGCGCGTATCGCTCATGATCGATTGCCTCGATTTGATTTCAGGCCTCGGGCGCACAGCGGCGCCGACAAATCAGAGTGACGCGAATATCGAGACGATTCAAGGGGTGCGCGCCCTTCTCAACGCGTGCCGTTCGCAATTTCGTAAGACCTTCCGGCTTTAACTTGGCGCATGAGTCGAAGGGGCGAGAGCGCCTTCCGGCGGAGGGACATCCGTATACGTAGCGAGACCAGATGACCGCGTTTGAAGCAACCGGAAAGCCGCAACCGATGGCGGACGGCGAAGCGCCTGCCGTCATGCTCATTCACGGCATGTGGAGCCGCCCGCATGTCTGGGACGGCTTTCGCGCCTATTTCGAGGATCGGGGATACAAGGTGATCGTCCCGGCGCTGCGGCATCACGAAGCCGCTGCCGACGGTCTTCCGCATCCCGAACTCGCAACGACAAGCGTTGCCGATTACGCTTCGGATATCGCCCGCGAGATCGGAAAACTCGGCCGCAAGCCGCTCGTCATCGGTCATTCGATGGGCGGGCTGATCGCGCAGCTTCTGGCGGCGCGCGGCTTTGCCCGCGCCGTGGTCGGCCTCGCGCCCGCGCAGATTGCCGGCGCCTTCAACTACGACATCCGCTCGTCCTGGATCTTCCGGCGCGAATTCAGCTCATGGGGTTTCTGGCGCAGGCCGCAGCTTCCTTCGTTCGAGGCGATGCGCTTCGGCGCGCTGAACGGCATGGCGGAGGCGGAAGCCGAAGAGCTCTACGGAACGCTGGTGCCGGAATCGGGGCGCGCGCTGCTCGAGATCGGTTTGTGGTTTCTGGACCGGCAGCGCACGACCTGGATCAATCCGGCCGATGTGTGCTGTCCGATGCTTTTCCTGACCGGCACGCAGGACAGGCTGACGCCGCTCTGGCTCACAAGGCGCATCACCGATTTCTACGACGGCAAGGCGCGCCTCGAAGCGGTTGCCGAACGCGGCCACTGGCTACCGTCGGAAACCGGATGGGAGCTGCTCGCCGAACGGGCGGCGCGGTTCTTCGAGACGGAAGCGGCCGAGATGGCGCGCAGCCTGTCGCCGGCGTCGCGCGCGCTCGCGGGCGAACTCGCCGCCGTCCGCTAGAACTCCCCGCCTCTCCTATTCAGCCGCAACGCGCGCCACGGGCGCGGGCCGGTGACCGCGAACGAGCTTGCCCGGCAATGCGCCTGTCGGCTTGCCGTCGCGATAGATCACCTCGCCGCTGACGATGGTGGCGACATAGCCTTCCGCCTCCTGCATCAGACGCCGCGCGCCCGACGGCAGGTCGTAGACCATGTGCGGCGGCAGGAGACGCAAGCCGACACCGCAATTGCCCATGACGAGGGTGGTGGAGCCGTGGAGGGAGGACGGCGTCATACGGCTGTCCCATGTCATCTGTCCGTCATAGTGAGTGTGGATGTCGACCCAGCCGGGCGTGACGAGGAGGCCCGCCGCGTCGATTTCCTCGCGGCCTTTCTAAGGCAAAGACGGTTCTCGTCTGGGGCGACGGCGACAAGCTGATCGTGCCGGCCCATGCGCATGCGTGGAAGAAGGCGATCGCGCAGGCGGAACTCGTCTCGGTTCCGGAGGCGGGGCACATGATCACGCTCGAAAAGACGGAGCATGCCGCAAAGGCGCTTGCGAAGCTCGGCTAGACATCAAGAGACCGGCGTCCAAAAGCAAAAACAGGCGCGGACAGGAGCGAAGGGCCATTCCGAAAGGAGTGGCCCTTCTGCTGTCAGATGCGCACAGAAAGTCTAGACTTAATTGGGCAATAACGCGGAAATATTGGACTCGAACCAACTGGCTCCGTACCGCAAAAGGCCCTCTGTATGAAAATTTCCGACATAAAGAAAATACTCGCGAAGACGGATGCCCAGAAGCGTGAGCCTTGATCTGCAGCCGGAAGAACTGATTGAGCGAGATGCGAATGATACGATTGCTGCGATAGAGAGGTTTGTGACCAGCCGGGATATAGGCCGAATGCATTCACAATAGAGGCATCCTATATTCGTCATGTCCCGCACTGCGGAATCCGTCCAAGGTGCGGGACATAACCGGAAAGCTACCCCCGCCCCAAACGGCCTGCAGCCGTTTGACCCTCCCCGAGGGGAGGGTGGGAAGAGCAATGACAGTCAGCCGTGAGAGGTCGCGTTTCAGATCTTCTTGTCGCCCTGCCAATAGGCATCGCGGATGGTGCGGCCGGTGAAAAAGAGGTGTCGTATCCGGCTTTCGTTTCCTCGGGGAGTTGCAGCATCCGGTGCAGCATGGCGGGCACGACATGCCTGCGCCGCATGCCAGGCGAGCACCATTCCGGCGGCCGCCGCCTCTTCGCGCGTCCACTCCGCATCCACCACTGACATTCCTCCGCCCTCCGTTGATTTTTGTACGCGCCTTGCTGGCGCCTTTTTTGGTACGCAATTTCCGTTCATGGTTTTTAACGTGATATTGGACAGGCGAGGACTCCCCCGCGTCAAGCCATTCGCGTAGTTTCGGTCCGCATTTCCTCGAAGGAATTTCCAGCGCATGAGACTTCAATTTGCGGCCGCCGTCCTGCTCGGCCTCGCGGTTTGCGGCGGGATGAGAGACGCGCAGGCGCAGCAATTCGCCGGTGGCGACAGGGAATTTCTCACCTTGCAGGTGGAAAACGACCTCTTTGCCAATTTCGCAAACACCGACCGGCATTATACGAACGGATTGCAGGCGGCGTGGCTTTCGCGGCCGCGGACGGGGCTGCCCGCCTGGCTCGCCGATCTTTCCTCGCCGCCGGTCTATTCGCTGCTCTTTCCGACCGGCAACTTCGACAAGAAGAGCCAGCGCGTCGGCATTGCGCTCGGGCACGCGATCTTCACGCCGGACGACACCGGCACCACGCTGCCCCAGCCGGACGACCGGCCCTATGCCGCATGGCTGCACACGACCTTTTCGTTGCAGAGCGTGCGCGCGAGCAGCATCACGGGCGAGGCCTGGCAGGACCAGTGGAAGCTCGACCTTGGCGTGGTCGGCCCCGCCGCGCAGGGCGAGTTCGTGCAGAACAACTGGCACGACCTCATCGGCGCCGACGAGGCGAACGGATGGGGCAACCAGATCCAGGACGAGGTGGGGATCAATCTGAGCTTCGAGCGGGCGTGGCGGAGTTCCACGTTCGAGACGCCGAAGTTCGCCGGCCTGCAGACGGACTTCATTCCCTACACGGTCATCTCACTCGGCAATGTGCAGACCTATGCGGGGCTCGGCGGCACGTTGCGCCTCGGCTTCTCGCTGCCGGACGATTTCGGCCCGACGCGCATCTATCCCGGCATCGGCGGATCGGAGTGGTTCGAGCCGTCGGCGGCGGGCTGCAACTGCTACCTCTTCGCGGGCGTCGAGGGGCGCGGCATTGCGCGCGACATTTTCCTCGACGGCAATACGTTCCGCGACAGCCCGAGCATCCAGAAGCGTCACTTCGTCTATGACGCGAAGCTCGGCGCCGTGTTCGTGTTGTGGGATACGCGGGTCGCCTTCACGCATGTCTTCCGGAGTCGCGAATATGAAGGACAGGCAAAGCCCGACCAGTTCGGCTCGATCTCGGTCAACTTCGCGCTCTGATCCGCACCCGGCCCGGGCGCCGGAAAGCTTCTTGCGTTCTCCCCGCTCCGCCGCATGATGGGCGCCATCGCCCTTCAACGCGGAACAAGAAAAACATGACCCTGCCGCTCATTTCCGCCGACAACACATTCGGCCTCCTGTTCGCGTTTCTCGGGCTTGCGGCCTTCGGCTTCTGGTCGGAGCGGACGCGGCTCGGGCAATGGATATCGGGCGTCATCCTGACGATCCTCGCGGGCACGCTGGCGGCAAACCTGCGCATCGTGCCTTTCGCGTCCGGTTTCCACGACATGGTGTGGGGCTATGCGGTGCCGCTCGCCATTCCGCTGCTGCTGTTCAAGGCGGACCTGAAGAAGATCCTGCCGGAAAGCGGCATGATGCTTCTCGCTTTCGTCATTGCCGTCATCGGCACGATTGCGGGCGTGCTCGTTGGCTTCGCGCTGATCGACATGGGGCCGCAGGGGCATCTCGTTGCCGGGGCGCTGGGCGCGAGCTGGATCGGCGGGTCGATGAACTTCGCCGCCGTTTCCCAGGCGACGGGGCTCAGCGAGAACGGCGCGCTGACCGCCGCGACGGCGGCAGCCGACAATGTGATGGCGACTTTCTTCATTGCGCTGCTGCTTGTGCTGCCGGGATGGAAACTCCTCACGCGCTTCATCCCCTCCGCGATCATCGAAGCGGAAGAGGAACATCACGCGCATGAGGACGAGGAGGAAAAGCCCACGCTCGACATGGGCGCACTGGCGCTGCTGCTGTTCCTTTCCGCCGCCTGCTGTTTCACGGGCTTCGAGGTGGCGGCGCTTCTCGGCATTCCGAAATTCGGCGTGCTCTTCGTCACCATCGCGGCGCTCCTCGTCGCCAATCTCTTTCCGCGCCAGCTTGAGCGGCTGCATGGCGGTTTCGATCTCGGCATGTTCTTCATGTATGTGTTTTTCGGCGTGATCGGCGCGGCAGCCGACGTCGTGCTGATGGTGGAGACGGCGTTGCCGATCTTCGGCTTCGTCTTCGTCATGGCCGCCGTGCATCTCGCCGTCGTGCTCGCGGGCGCGAAGCTCTTCCGGATCGACCTTGCCGAGGCGCTCGTCATTTCGAATGCAGTGGCGGTCGGCCCGGCGACGGCAGCCGCCATGGCGGCGGGGCGGCGCTGGCGCGCGCTGGTGACGCCCGGCGTCATGCTCGGCGTGCTCGGCTATGCGGTGGCGAATTTCGCCGGCGTGGCGCTGGCGCAGTGGCTGGGGTGACCGAGCCGATTGCGAGCCTACCCCAATCCCGATAGAACGGCGGCAAAGCCATTCACGCCAAACGGAGAGACGCCATGTCCGAGCCCGTCGTCCTTGTCGAAAAATCAGGCGCCATCGCCACCGTGACGCTCAACCGCCCGACTGCGATGAACGCGCTGTCGCGCGACCTGCGGCTCGCAATTGCCGAAACTTTCGAGGCGCTGGAGGCGGACGCCGACATTCGCGTCGCGATCCTGACCGGCGCGGGCAAGGCCTTCTGCGCGGGGCTCGACCTGAAGGAACTCGGGAGCGATAAGGGCGGCGTCAACGCGGCGGCCGGCGACAAGGACCCGGTGACCTCCATCGGCCAGTTTTCCGGCCCCGTCATCGGCGCAATCAACGGCGTTGCGATCACGGGCGGCTTCGAGCTGGCGCTTGCCTGCGACGTGCTGATCTGTTCGGAGAATGCGCGCTTTGCCGATACGCATGCGCGCGTCGGCATCCTGCCGGGCTGGGGGCTGAGCCAGAAACTCAGCCGCGCCATCGGCATCTACCGCGCGAAGGAACTCTCGCTCACGGGCAATTTCCTTTCCGCGCAGCAGGCGCAAGACTGGGGCATGATCAATCGCGTGGTGACAGCGGAGGAACTGCTGCCCGTCGCGCGCAAGCTCGCCGAGGACATGCTGTCCGTCGTGCCGGAATGCCTGCCCGCCTACAAGAAGCTGATCGATGACGGCTTTGCGGAAAGCTTCGGCGAGGGATTGAAGACGGAGCGGAAAGTCTCGAACGCCGCCAACAAGGCGGTGACGCCGGACGCGATCGCCGAACGCCGCGCGGGGATACAGAGCCGGGGGAAAGAGCAGACGGGTTAAACGCCATAGAAGCTGTAAAAAATGCCGGCCGGCGCCCGCCTGCCCAGCGCAGGCATCGGAAAGCTATCCGCCGGATTTTCCGGATCGAGCGTTTTCAGGTTTCCCAGAAAGCACGTCCTGAGATCGGGTTTGATTGCACCCCGATCATCAAGAAACTGCCCCCAGCTCGAAGTGCCCGAAAAATTGCGCAACCCCGTTAGGCGGATCCGCGATTGCACAAAGCGCGGCGGAAAGAGCCGACGATAGCTTCCACATTATAAAGCCACTGACCTGCCTCCAGAAAACGGGACCGCTTGCAGTTGGACATTCTGAACTTGCCCCCCAACCCTGGAACGTTTGAGTTGGTAAACTCCGGCTTCATCTGACGGCAGGCTAGAGCCTGAACTCGCCCGAGCAGATCTTGCCGTAGAGATGCTGATCGACCGGCACATACTTCTTCTGCACGGGGCAGTTGAAGAAGATGGGCTCCGGAATTGCCGACGGGTCGAAGCCTTCCTTCACGAGTTCCACCTTGCGGTGCTTGAAGGTGCCGGTGACTTCCATTTCCGGCTGGATGCGCAGGAAGACCGGCACGGCATAATCCGGCAGCTCCTTCTGCATCTGCACGCGGAACCTGTCGAGATCGAGCGAACCATTTTCCGCAACAATGGAAGCCATGCCCGCCCGGCCGTCCGCGCCCGGCACATGAACGCCATAGACGTTCGCTTCCTTGACGCCCGGAAAAACCGAAATCGCTTCCGCGACTTCGGAAGTCGCGACGTTCTCGCCCTTCCAGCGAAACGTGTCGCCGATGCGGTCGACGAAATAGAAGTAGCCGAGCTTGTCCTGTCGCAGAAGGTCGCCCGTGCGGAACCACATGTCGCCCTTCTCGAAGACGTCACGCAGGATCTTCTTCTCGGTTTCTTCCTTCTTGGCGTAGCCATCGAAGCGGCCCATCGGCTGATCCGGATTGTCCGAAATCTTGCCGAGCGCCTCACCGGCTTCGCCGGGCTCGGCGACCATGCAGAAACCGTTCGCGCCGCGCAACGGCTGCTCGTTCTCGATGTCGAACTTCACGATCTCCACGTTGAACTTGTTCTTCGCCCAGCCCGGAACCCGCCCGATCGCGCCCGGCGTGCCATCGAAATTCATCAGCGACACGTTACCTTCCGTGGCGCCGTAGAACTCGAGCACTCGCGGAATGCGGAATCGCTTCTGAAAGGTCGTCCATATCTCGGGCCTGAGCCCGTTGCCGACCGCCATACGGAGTTTGTGCTTCCGTTCCTTCGGATGCTTCTCCGTGTTGAGAAGATATCGGCACAGCTCGCCAATGTACTGGAAGAGCGTCGCCTTGTACTTGTGGGTATCGTCCCAGAATTGCAAGGCCGAAAATTTGCGCCGCAGGATCACCGAGCCGCCGACCGTGAGCGTCGTACCGACGGCGCAGACGCCGCCAGCCGAATGGTAGAGCGGCAGCACGATGTACATGCGGTCCTTCTCGCTCGCATTCGCCCCCGCGGCGAAGCCTGCCATCATGCTTCTGAGACGAACATGCGGAATGCGGGCCGCCTTCGGGTTTCCCGTCGTGCCGCTTGTGTAGATGAAGAGCGCGTTATCGTCCTTCGTCACGTCCTTGCGGATGTCCGCAGGCAAGGGATCGCCGGACTGCTGCGCGAGTGCGGCATCGAGGTCGTGCGCTCCTTGCATCTGCCCGCCGGTCGTCCAGACGGTCATCGGCCGCTCAATCTGATCGGCCGCCGTCGAATAATTCTCCGCAAGCTCCGCGTCAAGCACCAGATGGTTCGCGTTTGAAATATTGAGGCAATGCGCAAGCGGGCCCTTGGTGAGGTTCGTGTTGATCAGGGCCGCCGTCGCGCCCGTCTTGACGATGCCCAGCCATGCGATCAGATATTCCGGACGGTTCTCCATCATCAGCGCAACGACGTCGCCGCGACCGAGCCCCTGCTCCTTCAGCCAGCGCGCATAGCGGTTGGCCTCTTCGTTGTATTCGCGATAGGTGACCGTGCGGTCCTCGAAATAGATGGCGATGTTGTTCGGCTTTTCCGCCGCCAGCTTTTCGATCGTGTCCGAGAAGGTGTGGGACGCGTCTTCCCTGATTTCCTTGAGCTTCCCCAGCGAACGGAGCGCGGCGCGCAGGAAGATGACTTCGTTGCCGATCCGTTTGACAAGACCCAT
>JACIYQ010000287.1 GCA_014359855.1 Parvibaculum sp. | reverse complement strand
CAGCGCCACCAGGTCGTGCCGTCGCGGCGCATCAGCGCGTAGAGGTTCCCCTCCGTCTGGTCTTCCTCGCGGATCATCACCGCATAGAGGTCCGGCCCGATTTCCTTCATCAGCCCGGCGAAGGCCTTGTTCTCCTCGCCCGTCCGCATCACGTAGCGGCCGCTCTCCACCGTCACGACCGCCTGTTCCGGCGTCTCGTCCGCGCGTTCGCCTTCCTCGTTCAACATATGGACGGTGAAGCGCGCGCCATCCGCCACCGGATAATCCGCCTCCTTCGGCGAAACGAGATCGCCGTCGGAGATGAGGCAGCCTGCGAGAAGAAGAGGCGCGAAAAGCGCGGCGAGACGGCGGATCATGGGATGCTCCCTCGATGTTGCCGGGGCAGTATAACGAAAAACCCGGCCGCCGTATGGCGGGCCGGGTTCTGGGAGGGCCGAGATATGCCGGGGCGTCCAGGCAGCCGGGGCTCGGGACCCGAAATTTCAAGGCGCGTACATCCGGCGCCGTCTTGAGATAAAGTCTGGCCCGAAAGTCTGAATGCGCGGTGAACGGGCGCGATCTTTCCGCGTCCAGACGGTTCACCCTTTCTTCACCGTGACTTCACGTATCGCGATTTCGGGGTCCATGGCGGCTGCACGCTGGCGCATGGCATGGCGCTCCGTAGGCGGATCGTTTATCGGGAAAGCCGAAGCCGGCCCGCACCGCTCACAAGGGGGAAGGAGCGGCACGGGCCGTGGCGCCGGCTCTTGAGGGATGCTGACGCCGGGAGAAACAGGCGGACCCGGGGGAGGGGGAGGGAACCGGCGCCGGTCTCGAAAACACAAACGGGCGGGGATTTCCTTTCCGTCGCGGGTGTACGGGAAATTTATGCCCGGTTTTCTCCGGCCCCCGGTTGCCGCGTCCCCTCGCCGGCAGGTGGCGCGTGTTTTCGCCGCCGCTCGAAACCGGGGACTAGTTTTTCGCGACGATCCCGCCATAGCGCCACCTGCCTTTCACGACAGTTCGATGACATTTCGGTGACAGCCGGCCCTTCTTATCCCCGCTTCTTGACGCCGCTCATTATTTTTATAATAGTCAAAATATGGAAATGGAAACCGCCGTCACCGCCCTCTCCGCTCTCGCGCAGGAAACGCGTCTCGCGATTTTCCGCGCCCTCATGCGCGCCCATGCGCCGGAGGAGGGAAAAGGCGGTCTCGCGGCGGGCGAGATCGCGTCCGCGCTCGATGTCGCGCCCGCCACTTTGTCCTTTCATCTCAAGGAGTTACTCCATGCGGGGCTGGTCGTTCAGCGCCGCGAGGGCCGCTCCCTCATCTACAAGGCAGACCTCGCCGCCATGCACGGCCTGACCGCCTATCTCATCGACGATTGCTGCCAGGGCGCCTGCGGGAGCTTATCCCCCTGCGTACCGGGCCGGGCGGAAGCCGAATGCGTCTGACGATTCGTAACATCTCTATACGGAGAAAATAAATGAGCGGGATCGAGAGCTATAACGTCCTGTTTCTCTGCACCGGAAATTCGGCCCGCAGCATTCTTGCGGAAGCCTATCTGAATTCCCTGCAAGGCAAGCCCTTCAAGGCCTACAGCGCGGGCAGCCATCCGGCGGGCGCCGTCAATC
Source organism: Parvibaculum sp. (assembly GCA_014359855.1). Classification (GTDB taxonomy): domain Bacteria; phylum Pseudomonadota; class Alphaproteobacteria; order Parvibaculales; family Parvibaculaceae; genus Parvibaculum. Next base: position 1,885 of record JACIYQ010000287.1, on the reverse strand, counting down.
CGCATGCGCTCGAAGTGTTGCGGACGGCAAATATACCGGTCGAAGGGCTTCGCTCGAAAGCATGGGACGAATTCGCCGTTCCCGGCGCGCCGCAGATGCAGTTCGTCTTCACCGTCTGCGACAATGCGGCGGGCGAGGTCTGTCCGATCTGGCCGGGGCAGCCGATGACGGCCCATTGGCCGTTCCAGGATCCCGCCGCCTTCAAGGGAAGCGACGTCGAAACGCGCGCCGTCTTTCTCGATGTCTTCCGGCAAATCCGCACGCGGATCGACATCTTCACCAACCTGCCACTCCGTTCGCTCGACAAGCTCGCCTTGCAGAAGCGCATCGATGAAATCGGACGCGATCCCGCGAAGGCAAGCTGAATGACACAAAAGGAAGAACCGCGCCGCCTCGGCTTTCTCGACCGCGGATTGACGCTCTGGATTTTCATGGCCATGGCCGCAGGTACGGCGCTTGGCAGCCTCTTGCCGGCGCTGCCCGCCGCGCTCGAAAGCCTTTCCATCGGCACGACGAATATTCCGATTGCCGCGGGGCTTCTCCTCATGATGTATCCGCCGCTTGCGCGGGTGCGATACGAGGAACTGCCGCGCATCTTCGAGGACCGCAAGGTGCTCATGCTGTCGCTGGTGCAGAACTGGCTCATCGGCCCGTTCCTGATGTTCGGCCTCGCGGTTCTCTTTCTCGGCGACGAGCCGGCCTACATGACCGGGCTCATCCTTATCGGTCTGGCGCGCTGCATCGCCATGGTCATCGTCTGGAACCAGCTCGCGCGCGGCAGCAATGAATATGTGGCCGCGCTTGTTGCCTTCAACAGCTTGTTCCAGCTTGTCTTTTTCAGCGTTTATGCGTGGTTTTTCCTTGCCGTGCTGCCGCCTTTCTTCGGCCTCGAGGGGCAGGTGGCCGAGGTGAGTTTCTGGACCGTCGCGGGCGGGGTGCTCCTCTATCTCGGGGTGCCTTTCGCGGGCGGCTATCTGACGCGCCGCTTTCTCCGGCCGCGTCTCGGCGCGGACGCCTATGACAATGGCTTCGTGCCGCGCATCGCGCCGCTGACGCTCATTGCGCTTCTCTTCACCATCGGCGTCATGTTCGCGCTGAAGGGCGAGGCGGTGCTCGCGCTGCCGTTCGACGCCCTCCGGATCGCGGTGCCGCTCGCGCTCTACTTCCTCATCATGTTTCTCGTGAGCTTCGCGATGAGCCGCATGCTGGGTGCGGACTATCCGCGCACCGTCTCGCTCTCCTTCACGGCGGCGAGCAATAATTTCGAACTTGCGATCGCGGTCGCCATCGCCGCTTTCGGTATCGCCTCGCCCGTCGCCTTCGCGACCGTCATCGGTCCGCTGGTCGAGGTGCCGGTGCTGATCGCGCTGGTCAGCGTTGCGCTCTGGCTTCGCACACGCTGGTTCGGCGCCGCCTCGCCGCAACCGGCGGAATGAAAAAGGCCCGCGCTGTGGAGCGCGGGCCCGATCCTGTCCGAAGGGACGACGTGCCCGAATTATTCCGCAGGCGTCACTTCTTCTTCTGCCGGTGCGGCTTCTTCCGCCGGAGCAGCTTCTTCCGCCGGCGCTTCCTCGCCGCTCATTTCCTCGCCGGCGTCTTCCACGGCTTCACCCGTCGCTTCGGCGGCGTCCTCGACCGCCTCTTCGGTCGCGCCCATCGCGTCGCTCGCCGCTTCGCCTGCGGCATCCATCGCGTCGGTTGCTGCCTCGCCGGCCTGATCCATGGCGTCTTCCATGGTCGTGTCTTCCGGATTCATCATCCGGTATCCGATTACCAGAACCACCGCGATCACGATGACGGCGATAGCGGTTTTCATGAAATTGGACATGATATTTTCCTCTTGGCGGTCGTTTCGCCTTGGTTTCACCCCAGCCGCAGCGATGCG
>JACIYQ010000286.1 GCA_014359855.1 Parvibaculum sp. | reverse complement strand
CCTGGCCGTAGGTGGTGCGCGCGATCGGCCCCTCGACGGTCCGCGTCACGATCTCCCGGTCGCCATGAAAACGTGCGGCGTGGTCGATAATCGTGCTCACGCGCAGCGGCCAGTTCTGCATCAATCCCTGCATGGGTCTCGTTCCCTCGTGTTCTGATCCGACGCCGGGGCTTCCCGGTTTATCCCCGTTTTGGAGGCAGTCTAGCGGCGAAGATCGGGGCGAACAACGCTCGCCATAACGGGTGGAGTGCAATCCTTGCCTGGCGGACCCACGTCCCCGCAAGCAGCGCCACCGCCATCGAGCGGCTGCAGCGCGCCGGCGCCATCGTCATGGGCAAGACGAACGTCCCCTTCCTCTCGGGCGACCTCCAGACCTGCAACGACGTCTACGGCACGACCAACAACCCGTGGGCGCTCGAATGCGGCCCCGGCGGTTCGTCGGGCGGCCGAGCCGCCTCCGTCGCGCCGGCCGGCATCACGAGCGAAGGCAAGCCCGTCGGCATCCAGATCATCGGCCCGCATCTCGAGGACTACACGACGATTGCGGTCGCGGGGATGTTCGAGGAAATCCTCGGCGGGTTCAAACCGCCGAAGGACTGGTGAGGCAGGAAATAAATTTAAGTCGTCATGGCCCGGCTTGTCCGGGCCATCCACGTCTTTCTTTTTGGCACTCAGCAAGGAAGACGTGGATGACCCGCCTAAAGCGGGTCATGACGATTTAGGGGAATGGGAGAGATAAACCGCCCCTTTGACACTCCCTCACCCCCCGCCGCATGATGCGGCCAAGCCCGACACAAGAACCCGAGGAGCTCTCCCATGAGCCTGTCCAACGCCGCCGTTCGCGATATCGAGACGGTGATCCATCCCTACACCAATCTCGACACGTTCCGCACAACGGGGCCCATGATCATCGAGCGCGGCGAGGGCATCTATGTCTTCGACAATGGCGGCAACAAATATATCGAAGGGCTTTCCGGTCTCTGGTGCACCTCGCTCGGCTATAACGAGCAGGAGCTGATCGACGCGGCAATGGAGCAGTTCCGCCAGATCCCCTTCACGCATACGTTCGGCGGCAAGAGCCATGAGCGCGCGGCGGAAGCGGCCGAGCGCCTCAAGGCCATCGCGCCGCATGCGGCTTCCAGGGTTCTCTTCTGCGGCTCGGGCTCGGAGGCGAACGACCAGCAGGTGAAGCTCGTCTGGTATTACAACAACGCGCTCGGCCGTCCGAACAAGAAGAAGATCATCGCGCGCCAGCGCGGCTATCACGGCGTCACCGTCGCGTCGGGATCGCTCACCGGGCTTCCCGCCAATCACCGCGACTTCGACCTGCCGATTGCGGGCATGCTCCACACCGGCTGCCCGCATTACTACCGCTATGCCGAGCCGGGCGAAACGGAAGACGAATTCACGACGCGGCTTACGAAGAGCCTCGAGGACATGATCCTCCGCGAAGACCCCGACACCGTCGCCGCCTTCATCGCCGAGCCGATCATGGGTGCCGGTGGCGTCGTCATTCCGCCCGCCGGCTATTTCGAGAAGATCCAGGCGGTCCTGAAGAAATACGACATCTACTTCATCGCCGACGAAGTCATCTGCGGCTTCGCGCGCACGGGCAACATGTTCGGGTCGCAGACCTTCAACATGAAGCCGGACTCGATCTCCGTCGCCAAGGCGCTGTCGTCGGCCTATTTCCCCATCGCCGCCGTCACGGTCGGCGAGGAGATGTATCAGGCGATGATCGACGAGAGCAAAAAGATCGGCACCTTCGGCCACGGCTTCACCTATACGGCGCATCCGGTCGGTGCCGCCATCGCCGCGAAGACGCTGGAGATTTACGAGAAGCGCAACATTGTCGGTCATGTCCGCTCCCTCGCGCCCCGCTTCGAGGGCCATGTCGAGCGCCTCGCCGAACATCCCCTCGTCGGCCATGCGCGCGCCAAGGGGCTTCTCGGCGCCATCGAAATCGTCGCCGGCAAATCCTCCAAGCGCGCCTTCGACGCGAAGGCCGGCATCGGCGCCGCCGTCGTCGCCGCCGCGCAGCGTCACGGCCTCATCGTCCGCGCGCTCGCGGGCGACATCGTCGCCTTCTGCCCGCCGCTCATCATCGCCGCCGAACAGATCGACGACATGTTCGCCGCCGTCCACAAGGCGCTCGACGAGGTTGAGGCCCAGGTGATCAAAGAAGGGCTTCGCGCCGCCTGATGCCCGAACTTCGTTATCAACTGACTTTCGAGGGCACCGTCTCGCCTGAAGACGAGATGGGAAGCCGCATGAACATCCTGTCCGTCGCGGCCATTCCGCCGGGCCTTGATGCCGCGCTCACGCAAGGCGGCCGCAGCGCGACGCTCAGCGCCACGGTCGAGACGGACGATTATGGCGGCTTCACCGAGACGGGCGAGATTTCCTTCGGCGCCGGCGCGATCCGCTATTCGACGCGCGGCGAAGGCTTCATCGAGGACACCGAAGAAGAAGACATCCAGCAAGGCTGCGTCATCCGCCAGGTCGAAGGCGGCAGCGGCATCTTCGAGAATGCAACCGGCTACATCGTCTCGACATTCACGGTCAGCGAAGACGCCGTCATCCGCGACAGCCAGAGCGCGGTGATCTTCACGATGTGAAGGGGGTGCTGCGGAAGCCGGTATTCGACTACGTCAACCAAAACAAAATTGTCATCCCGGCACTCGTTGCCGGGACCCAATCCACGTCTCAACAAGACGAAAGGCCAATGGGTCCCGGGAATAAATCCCGGGATGACACTTCTGTTTTTGGCAAAGGGAAGAAGCCAAAGGCAGGCACCACGCCCCTTAAACGTGCTGGCCGCCATTGATCTGGATCTCTGCGCCGTTGACGTAGCTCGATTGATCCGTACACAGAAAATAGATGGTGCGGGCGACTTCTTCCGGTGTGCCGAGGCGCTGCATCGGGATTTCGGCGACGATCTTGTCCGTGCCCGGCGACAATATCGCCGTGTCGATCTCGCCCGGCGAGATCGCATTCACGCGCACACCGAGGCGTCCGAACTCCGCCGCCATTTCGCGCGTCAGCGCCGCCAGCGCCGCCTTCGAGGTGCCATAGGCCGTGCCCGCGAAGGGATGCACGCGCTCGCCCGCGATGGAGGTCACGTTCACCACCGAGCCCTGCGCCGCCTTCAGTTCTTCCACAAGCCCGCGCGCCAGCATGGCGGAGGCGAAGAAGTTCACCTGAAAAACCTGATACCAGACATCGAGCCCCGTCTCGAAGACGCCGAGCCGCGAGCCGCCCGGCCCCTTCGGCGAGATCGCCGCATTGTTCACCAGCGCGTTCAGCCGGCTGCCCTGATCCTTCAGCCGCTCGCGCATCTCGGCGATGGCGGCTTCGGTGTTTTTCGGGTCCGCGAGGTCGACCTGGATATGATCCTCCGGTCCCGCCTCCCAGGGGCAGTCCTCGGGAAAGGGATGCCGCGAACAGGTGATCACGCGCCAGCCCGCGCTCGAAAAGCGCTTCACCGTCGCGTGCCCGATCCCCCGGCTCGCGCCCGTCAGGATCAGCGTTTTACGCTCTGCATTATCGATCTGTGTCATGGCCGCAATCTAGAGGAAGGCGCGCGCCGCCGCCAGCGCGGGAAGCTAAATCGCCAATGCTGGCCGCTACACTAGTCCGCTACATCGGCGCTTCTGGCACAGGGGCCTATCTCTAACCGGTTCCCCCACTGATGGGGATTACTTTAAAAAGCTATCGGATGCTTACTGACGCCAATGTTCCCGCCAGCGCCTCGTCCGGCGTTCCCGAGGCGTCGACCTTGCGCCACGTCATCTCGCCGAGGTCGTAGGCCAACTGCCGTCTCAAGGCCGCCACGCCCGCATCCGACGGATCGCGGCCCTGCCGTTCGCGCGCGGCAACACGCGCCTCCAGCACAGGCGCGGGCGCCTCGAGCCAGAGCCCGTCGAAAGGCACGCCCGACGCCAAAGCAAGCTCCGCCACCATGCGGCGCTCCTCTTCACTCGCAAACACCGCATCCGCCACCACGCTCATGCCCGCATCGAGCGCCAGCGTCGCGAGCCGCGTCATCTCCGCATAGACCCTTTCGCCCGCGTCGCGCGCATAGGCTTCGGCCGGCAGCCGGTCGAGCGGCCCGGCGCCGAACATCCGTTTGCGGATCGTGTCCGTCCGCAGATGCACCGCGCCCACGGTGCCGCCGATGGTCCCTGCGAGTTTCTTCGCCAGCGTCGATTTGCCGGTGCCGGAGAGGCCTCCCACCGCAACAAGCCTCACCGGATGCGGCGCCAGCGCGCGGATGGCGAAATCGAGATAGGCGCGCGCGAGATCGCGCTTCCCGTCGTTCCCGTCCTTCGCCTGCACCGCCGTCACCTTGGCGCGGACCACGGCGCGCATGGAAACGAAGAGCGGCAGCAGCGCAAGGCCCCGTGTCGCGGCGTCGATTTCCGCCATCGTCAGATGATCGAGATAGACATTGAGCGCGCGGTTCGCGAAGCCGCCGAGCCGCGCGTCGCGTTCACCGCGAAAGGCGAGGTCCATCAGCAGGAAGGCGAGATCGTAGAGAGTGTCGATCCGCGCAATATGATCGCTGAACTCGACGCAGTCGAAAATGACGGGCTTGCCGCCAATTTCCGTCACATTGCCGAGATGAAGGTCGCCGTGACAGTGGCGGACCCAACCCTGCGCGCGCCTCTCGTCCAGCAACGCGCGGTGACGCGAAATCAGCGCGCGGCTTTTTGCCGTCACGGCCTGGGCCTCGTCCGCATCGAGCACAAGCCCGATACTCTCCCTCATGTCCTCTTCGCTGCCCGCGACGATCCTCGCTGTGCCCTCCGCGCCGCCGAAATCGTGCCGCACCTCGGCCATGCGGTGAAACGCGGCGACTTCCGCCGCCAGTTCCTCCACGAGCGGAAGCGTCAGTTCGCCGCTGCCGGCCAGCGTCGCAAGAAGCCCTTCGTCGCCGAAGCGTTTCATCTCCACGAGATAGTCGGCGATCTCGCCTTCATCGCCGCCAAGGCGGAAACCGCGCCCCACGCGCCGCACCGGCACGACCCCCAGATAGATGTCTGGCGCAGTGCGGCGGTTCAGTTCCACCTCGCGCTCGCAGGCCGCCTTCCGTTTCCCGAGCGTCGAGAAATCGAGAAAGGTGAACCTCACGGGCTTTTTCATCTTGTAGGCGCGCGTGCCTGCCAGGAACACATGCGAGGCATGCGTGTCGATGCGCCTTATCTCGTCGCGCGCGTCGAGGCCGTAAGCTTCCGGCTTCGCAAGGAAGTCGAGCAGCGCGGCATTCTCGGGGAAGCCGGTCAAACGGGGCGTCCGTTCACGTGCGCTGCAGGCGGGTCAGCTTCTCGATGCCTTCCGGGTCCTGGTGGATGATGACCTCGGCACCGGGAAAGGCCGTCATCACTTCCTTCTCCACCTCATCCGAAATCCGGTGCGCCTCCATCAGCGAAATCTTGCCGTCCAGTTCGAGATGGAGCTGGATGAAGCTGTAGATGCCGGAGGTGCGCGTCCTCAGTTCGTGCAGGCTCACGACCTCGGGGTGCTGGCGCGCGATGTCCTTGATGCGCTCGCGATCCTCTTCGGAGAACTCGCGGTCCATGAGCTGGTCGAAGGCGTTGATCACGATCTTTGCCGCGCTCCAGGCGATGAGTGCCGCAATCAATATACCGAAGGCCGGGTCCGCCCAGTGAAAGCCGAGATAGTCGGAGAGAATAAGCGCGGCGATCACGGACAGGTTCATGAACAGGTCGCCGCGATAGTGGATCGAGTCCGCCTCGATGGCGAGCGAACGCGTTTGGCTGACCACATGGCGCTGATAGGCGACGAGGGCGAGCGTCAGCACGATCGCGATGACGACGACGGCGATGCCCGCGCCCGAATAGGCGACCGGCTGCGGATCGAGAAGCCGCCTCACCGCCTCGAAGACGATGTAGCCGGCCGATCCGAAAATGAAGATCGACTGGCCGACTCCCGCCAGCGCCTCCGCCTTGCCATAGCCGAAGCGGTGTTCCCGGTCGGCGGGTGCGAGCGAGGCGCGCACCGCAAAGAGATTGAGGAGCGAGGCCGCCCCGTCGAGGAGCGAGTCGGTGAGCGTGCCGAGCATCGCGATCGATCCGGTGAACCAGAAGACCGTCCCCTTCAGCGCGATCAGAATGACGGCGACCGCGACGGCGGCGACGGTCGCGCGCCGCATCAGCCGTTCATATTCCGGCGCGGCATTCTGGGGCGCGTTTCCGGGGATATCTTTTTGCGCAGTCTCGGCGGCGCTCATGCGTCGATCCATGACCCGTTGTATTTGTGACATTTCGATGACATTTCAATGACAGTCAGGGGTAGAGCTTCCCGGTTTGCCACCGGTCCGCGGGAGATTCCCGTTTGAAAACAAGGCGGTCGTGCAGTCTGAAGGGCCTGTCGCGCCAGAATTCGATGCGTCGCGGCTCGATACGGAAACCGCTCCAGTGAGGTGGTCTCGGAATCTTGCCGAGGCCGAATTTTGCTGTAAAAACAGCGACTTGCTTCTCCAACTCAAAACGCCCCTCCAGCGGCCGCGACTGCTTCGAAGCCCATGCACCGATCTGGCTATCACGGGCGCGCGTTGCAAAATAGGCATCCGCCTCGACGTCCGAAACACGGGTCACGGCGCCGCGCACGCGGACCTGGCGGCGCAAGCTCTTCCAGTGAAAGCATAGGGCGGCGCTCGGATTTTCCTTTAGTTCCAACCCCTTGATGCTTTCGAGGTTAGTATAGAAAACGAAGCCCTGCTCGTCCACGTCCTTCAGCAGCACCATCCGGACGTCGGGAAAGCCGTCGGCATCCGCCGTCGCCAGCGCCACCGCGTTCGCATCCTCGGGTTCCTTCTCGCGCGCAAGCTTCATCCATTCGTGAAACAGCGCAATCGGCTCGTCACCCTCGAATATCCGGCTCTCCTCCGTTTCGGCCACCGTGTCGCTCATCACCTGTCCACCTGGCGGGAATGCTTCGAAAAGCGCTGTTTTCTGCGCTTTTGCCGCAGCTCTCCGCTCCATTCTTGCCACAATCCGGCTCCTATATAGGTAAGTCTTATATCGCTTGAGAGCGACCAACGCACAGGATTGATCACCATGAAATTCGTTCAAGGCATCGCCATCGGCGCAATAGCGCTGTCGCTCGCCGCGTGTGACCAGAGCATGTATGGCAATGGCGGCATCAATAAACAGACCGTCGGCACCGTGGGCGGCGCCGTGGCGGGCGGCCTCGCCGGTCAGGCGATCGGCAGCGGCACAGGCCGGCTCTGGGCCACCGGCGCCGGCGTTCTTCTCGGTGCCCTGGTCGGCAGCGAAATCGGCAAGTCCCTCGACCGTGCCGACCAACAATATATGGGCCAGACGACTTACAACGCGCTGGAGAGCGGCCAGTCCAACCAGGCCGTCCGCTGGAACAACCCGGACAGCGGAAACTATGGTACGGTTACGCCCTATCCCGCCTACCAGCAGGGCAGCTATAATTGCAGGGAATACACGCAAACGATCTATGTCGACGGGCGCAGCGAACAGGCCCGCGGCACGGCGTGCCGTCAGCCGGATGGATCCTGGCAGATACAGAACTGACCGAAACACGGAGGGTGGACCGGTAGTCATGCGATTTCTTTGGTCCACTCTTCGATTCGGGCTTCTTCTACCGGGCCTGTTCCTTGTCCTTTTTCCTGCCGTGCCACGGGCGGCCCCCGGCGCCACGGTTCAGGAACAGATCGAGCAAGCCGGCCCGACCGGGGCCGAGATCGCGGCCCGCTTCGACAAGGGCGTCGTGGCCTATGACGAGGGTGACTACGCCCGCGCCTACAACATCTGGCTTCCGCTCGCGCAGCAAGACGATCTCGCGGCCATGCGCAATATCGCGCTGCTCCTTCGCAAAGGGCTCGGCGTCGAGCGCGACCCCGAGCGCGCGCTCTATTTCTACGAACGGGCCGCACATGGCGGTCTCGTATCCGCGCAGGTGAACACCGCCTTCATGTATCTCGAAGGCGATGGCGTCCCGCAGGACTACAAGACAGCCTCCTTCTGGTTCCATGCAGCCGCCGTCGCCGGTGTTCCGGTCGCGAGGTACAATCTCGGCGTCACCTACGAAAAGGGCCTCGGCGTCGAACGCGACCCCGCCCGTGCACTCGCCTGGTACGCACTCGCCGCCCAGGTTGGCCATGAACAGGCGCTTCAAAGGTTAACGCAGCTCGTTCCGAGCCTGCCGGGCCCGCCGCCGCCCAAGGGCGCCGATGCCGCGCCTTCCGTGACCGCGCCGCCTCCACCACCGGCCGAATTCGACCATCTCGATCACGAAACGCCTTAACCAATTTGTATGAGCCCCTGCCCTAACCTGTCCTCTTCATCGGTTATGGAGTGGCGCCTTTGCGCGATCCTTACGAAGTCCTGGGCGTGGGGCCCGGCGCGAGCACCGCGGATATCAAGGCTGCCTATCGCCGGCTTGCGAAGGAGCTCCACCCGGACGCGCGCGGCGGTTCACCCAAACTCCATGCGCGCTTCCAGGAAGTGACGGCCGCCTATAATCAGCTCAAGGACGAGGCAGCGCGGTGCCGCTTCGAGGCAGAGCGCCTCAGCCAATCCGCGCGGCGGCAACCTGCCTTCGAGGAAACCGCATCTCCATCCGCCACCGCAGACCATGCGGCAGATGACGTGTTCTCGGAACTTTTCGAGGGCATCAAGAATGCAGGCAAACGTGTCTTCCGCGCGCGCGGCGAAGACCGGACATATCGGCTTTCGGTCGATTTCCTGGAAGCGGCAAATGGCACGCGAAAGCGCGTGAAGCTCGCGAGCGGGCGAACCGTGGAAATCACCGTGCCGCCCGGGATCAAGGACGGTGCCCGTATCAAGATGCGCGGTCAGGGCGGCGATGGCCATGGCGGCGCGGCGGCTGGAGACGCGATCGTCGTCGTGGAGGTCGGGCCGCATTCTCACTTCGTCCTTGAAGGTGCGAATATCCACCTCACCCTCCCGGTGACGCTGCCCGAAGCCGTGCTCGGAGCGAAAGTCGAGGTTCCGACGGTCTCAGGGCCCGTATCGCTCAAGATTCCCGCCGGTTCCAATTCGGGAACACGTCTCCGGCTCAAAGGCCGGGGCCTGCCCGAAGAAGAAGGATCAGCGCGGGGGGACCAGTACGTTACCCTCTCTCTTGTTCTTCCGGAGGTTCCAGACAACGCCCTGCGGGACTTTGCGGCAAGCTGGAGCCAAGGCCTCAAACACAACCCCCGCAAGGGTTTTTCGTAAGACAGGACGGACACGAATCGACACGATTCGTGAAGAAAGCCCACCCTTGAAGCCCGGCTTTTTTGTTAGACCGCTAGGGGCTTTTGTGTAGGATGCGCTCGATTTTCGGCCAAGACAGTTCACGGGGAATCGATGAGCGAAGCCATCACCAGCACGGACCCGGTCGTGACGGGCAGCCTGATGAAGGGCAAGCGCGGCCTCATCATGGGTGTCGCGAATAATCGCTCGATCGCCTGGGGCATAGCCAAGGCCTGCGCCGATCATGGCGCGGAAATCGCGTTCACCTATCAGGGCGAAGCGCTGCAGAAGCGCGTCATCCCGCTTGCGGAATCCGTCGGCTCGAAGCTCGTGCTGCCCTGCGACGTCACCGACGCGGCCAGCATGGACGCGCTCTTCGAGCGTCTCTCGAAGGAATGGGGCAAGATTGATTTTTTCGTTCACGCCATCGCCTATTCGAACAAGGACGAGCTCGACGGGCGCTACGTCGATACGACGCTCGACAACTTCACCGCCACCATGGCCATCTCCTGCTACTCGTTTGCCGCGCTCTGCCAGCGCGTCGAGAAGCTGATGACGGATGGCGGATCGATCGTCACCCTCACCTATTACGGTTCGGAAAAGGTTATCCCGCACTACAACGTGATGGGCGTCGCAAAGGCGGCCCTTGAAGCGAGCGTGCGTTACCTCGCGGTCGACATGGGGCGCAACAAGATCCGCGTCAATGCCGTGTCGGCCGGTCCAATCAAGACGCTTGCCGCGTCCGGCATCGGAGATTTCCGCTATATCCTCAAATGGAACGAGCTCAACTCGCCGCTGAAGCGCACCGTCACCATCGAGGAAGTGGGCAATACCGCGCTTTATCTTCTTTCCGATCTCGGCTCCGGGGTCACCGGCGAAGTTCATCACGTCGATGCCGGCTATCACGTCGTCGGCATGAAGGCGGAAGATGCACCCGACATGAGCATCGTCTGACGATTTCCTGTATCGTTTCCCGCAATTGAGGCCCGCCGGGTCATGTGTATAAGGAAGGCCTTCCGGGGCCAGACTGACAGCCATGTCGCACAATACGTTCGGCCATCTGTTCCGCGTCACGACCTGGGGTGAAAGCCACGGGCCGGCGCTTGGCTGCGTGGTCGACGGCGCACCGCCGCGCATTCCGCTCAAGGCCGAGGATATCCAGCTCTGGCTCGACCGCCGCCGTCCCGGCCAGTCGCGTTTCACGACGCAGCGGCGCGAACCTGATGCGGTCAAGATTCTCTCCGGCACTTTCGTGGAAGACGGCGTGGAACTCACCACCGGCACACCGATTTCGCTGATGATCGAGAATGTCGACCAGCGCTCGAAAGATTATGGGGACATCGTCGAGAAGTTTCGGCCGGGTCACGCCGACTTCACCTATTTCTCGAAATACGGCATTCGCGACCATCGCGGCGGCGGGCGCTCCTCCGCGCGCGAAACGGCGGCGCGCGTTGCGGCAGCAGGCGTTGCCCGCGCCATGCTTCCCGGCATCGCCATTCGCGGCGCGCTCGTGCAGATGGGACCGCACAAGATCGACCGCGCGAACTGGGACTGGGAGGAGACGGAAAACAATCCCTTCTGGTGCCCGGACGCGAAAGCCGCGGCGGCATGGGAAACCTATCTCGACGGCGTGCGCAAGAACGGTTCGTCCTGCGGCGCGGTAATCGAGGTCGTCGCCTCGGGCGTGCCCGTGGGCCTCGGCGCGCCGATCTATGGCAAGCTCGATGGCGATCTCGCGGCCGCCATGATGAGCATCAACGCGGTAAAAGGCGTCGAGATTGGCGAAGGCTTTGCCGCCGCCGCCCTTTCCGGTGAGGAGAATGCCGACGAAATGGAGTCCACCAATCATGGGCTCGCCTTCTCCTCCAACCACGCAGGTGGGATTCTCGGCGGGATATCCACGGGTCAGGACGTCGTGGTGCGCTTCGCGGTGAAACCGACATCGTCGATCCTCGCCCCTCGTAAAACCGTTACGAAAAGCGGCGAGGCGACCGAGATCGTGACCAAGGGCCGGCACGATCCCTGTGTCGGCATTCGTGCGGTGCCTGTCGGCGAGGCCATGATGGCCTGCGTGCTCGCGGACCACTTGCTCCGCCACCGGGCGCAGGTCGGAGAACGGCGGAACGATGAGTGAAGCCGGGGACAATTCGTCCGGGGGCGCTGTTTTTCTGACCGTGCAATATGCAAGGCAGAAGGGCGAGAGCATCGTTTATAGCGGCGTGTTGATCGCGGGGGCGCTTGTCCTTTTTGGCATGCCGCGCGCGCCGATCCTCGCCCTTATCGCCGCCCTCGTGTCGGCGGGCGTCGCCATCTATCACTGGCCCTATGTCGCGAAGGATCGCAAGGCGTTTGCTGTGACACCGGCGGGGATAAATATCGACCGGCTGGGACTGCTGCCCTGGAATGCGATCGCGGGCGTGGAGATCGTGGATCGCTATGTGCGGATGATCCGCAACGCGGAGTTGCGCATCGCACTGAAGCGGCCGTTCGACACGGCGGTGGAGAATGCGCCGCAAGTTGGTCCGGTGCGGCGCCATATGTATCGCTGCTGGGGCATGGTCTCGCCGCAGGAAATCTCCGTGAAGCTCTCGACGCTCGATACGCCGCCAGAGACCGTCGAAGCGGCGATCCGGCCGCACATCCATCGCAACATCTGAGCACGGCTCAGCCGCGCCGGAATATCCCCACGAGTTCGACGTGAGCCGACCAGAGAAACTGGTCGACCGGCGTCACGCGCTCAAGAAGATATCCCCCGTCGAGAAGCGCCCGTGCATCGCGCGCGAAAGTTGCCGGATTGCAAGAGACAGAAGCGACGACGGGTACTTTCGATTTCGCGATTTCCTCCGCCTGCGCCAGCGCGCCCGCGCGCGGCGGGTCGATGACGATGGCTTCGAACTTGTTCAGTTCCTCCGCAAGAAGCGGCCGGCGGGCAAGATCGCGGGCCTCGATGGTCAGAGGTTTCAGGCCAAGACCCGGCCCATGCGTCCGCACGGCGCGTTCCAGCACGGCAAGCGCGGGCTTCTCTCCCTCCACCGCGTGAACGGCGGCGGCACCGGCGAGCGACGCCGAGAAAGTGCCGCAGCCCGCGAACAGGTCCACGACACGGCGCGCTTCGCCCACACCGGCGCGCACGAGGGCAATGAGCGCCGCCTCGCCTTCCTGTGTCGGCTGAAGAAATCCGCCAACAGGCAGGGTGACGCGGAGCCCCGAAAGATCGATCTCCGGCGTGCGGCGCTCGGCGACGATCTCGCCGTCCCATGAAAGCCGCGCGACATCAGCCGCCTGCGCATGTCCGCCGAGGTCGGCACGAAGAGGGCCGTCTAGCGGTTTGCCTCCGGTGACGGCAACATCGAGCCCCTTCAGTGTCGAAGTGACAAGGACAGAAGCGCGCGTGCGGCGCGAGAGGCCCGGCTGTATGAGTTCGCCCAACCGGGGGATAAACCGCTCGATCTCGGGAACAACCAGGGGGCATTCGGAAAGGAGCACGATGTCGTGGCTGCCGCGCGCGTAGTAGCCGGCGGTGACACTTTTCTTCGTGCGCGTGAGCGCGAAGGTCGCGCGGCGGCGGCGGCGCGGCGGCGCGGCGACAAGGGGCGCAACCTCCGTCTCGATACCGCGCGCCTTCAGCGCGACGGCGACCTGTTCTCCTTTCCATACGGCATAGGCGGCAGGCGCCATATGCTGAAGCGCACATCCACCACAGCGCGCGAAATGCGAGCAGGGAGGCGAAACACGTTCCGGCGAAGGCTCGAGCACCTTCGACAAGGAAGCGCGACCGCCCTCCTCCCGCGCAATGCGCACCCGTTCGCCGGGCAATACGTAAGGGACGTAGATCGTTTCGCCGTCGGCTTCGGCTATGCCGTCCGCCTGCGCGCCGAGCGAAAGGACAGTGGTTTCGATTTCAGCCATTTTTCTCCGCCGCGATCAGGAATTCGCGGTTGCCATCGCCGCCTTCAATGGGGCTTTGCGTGAGCCCTAGCATCCGCCAGCCCATTTCATCCGAAAGCCAGTGCGAGATATCCCCGCATATGCGCTCGTGCAGCGCCGGATCGCGCACAATACCGCCTTTTCCAACATTTTCGGGCCCGGCCTCGAATTGCGGCTTGATGAGTGCAACGAGGACCGCTCGCTTCTCAGCCAATGCGAGCGCGGGGGGCAAAGCCTTCTGCAAGCCGATGAAGCTCAAATCTGCGACGAGGAATGACACGTGTTCGGGGATATCCCGGCGCGTCAAATCCCGCGCGTTCAGGCCTTCGAGCGAGCGCACGCGCGCATCGCCCTCGATTTCCTTCGCAAGCTGGCCATGGCCGACATCGACGGCAACCACGAAAGCGGCGCCGCGCTCCAGCAGAACCTGCGTGAAGCCGCCCGTGGAGGCGCCGAGATCGAGGCAGACCTTCCCCGATGGATCGAGACCGAAAACGTCCAGCGCATGAAGGAGCTTCAGCGCACCGCGCGAGACATAGACATGCTCGGGCGCATCGAATTCGATTTCATCGGCGGCGCTCACCATGTCGGAGGGCTTCGATGCGGCTTGTCCCCGGAGGCGGACATGGCCCGCCTTGATCGCCGCCTGCGCGCGGGCGCGGGTGGCGACGAGACCTCGCTCGACCAACGCAAGGTCGAGACGCATTTTTCGCTCTTCCATGAAAAGGCTCAGACGAGCTTCGGCAGCGGCTGCGGCGCAAGCTCGCGCAGATCGGCAAACTGCCGCTCCAGACCGAGCGCGGCAACCGCCGTCTCCGCGATCTGAGCCGCGTTGAGCCCAGCAATATCGTACATCTTCTCGGGCTTGTCCTGGTCGATGAAGATATCGGGCAGCGCCATGGGTCTGATCTTGAGGCCGCGGTCGAGCAGGCCGGAGCGGGCGAGAAAATCGAGCACGTGACTGCCGAAACCGCCGACCGATCCTTCTTCGACCGTTATCAGCACCTCATGGCCGAAGGCGAGGCGCGCGACGAGATCCTCATCCAGCGGCTTTGCGAAGCGTGCGTCGGCAACCGTTGTCGAAAGACCGAGCGCATTCAGATGATCCGCCGCCTTCAAAGCCTCGGCGAGCCGCGTTCCAAGCGAGAGGATTGCGACTTTCGTGCCTTCGCGGAGAATACGTCCCTTGCCGATTTCGAGCGGCGTGCCGATGACGGGCATTTCGACGCCGATTCCTTCACCCCGGGGATAACGAAGCGACGACGGCCGGTCGTCGATGGCAACAGCGGTCGCCACCATGTGCTTCAACTCCGCCTCATCCGCCGCCGCCATGACGACGAAGCCGGGCAGGCAGGCGAGATAGGTCACGTCGAAGGACCCCGCATGGGTCGGTCCGTCGGCGCCGACAAGTCCCGCGCGATCGATCGCAAATCTTACAGGCAGGCGCTGGATTGCAACGTCGTGCACCACCTGGTCGTAGGCGCGCTGCAGGAAGGTCGAGTAGACGGCTGTAAAGGGCTTGAACCCCTCGGCGGCGAGGCCTGCCGCAAAGGTCACGCCATGCTGCTCGGCAATGCCGACATCGAAGGTGCGCGCCGGAAAGCGCTCGCCGAAAAGATCGAGGCCGGTGCCCGACGGCATCGCAGCCGTGATGGCGACGATCTTGTCGTCCTGCTCGGCATGCGCAACCAGGCTTTCGGCAAACACCTTGGTATAGCTCGGCGCATTCGCATTCGCCTTTGCCTGTGCGCCGGTGACGACATCGAATTTCGAGACGCCGTGATACTTGTCCTCGGCGGCTTCGGCGGGCGCGTAGCCCTTGCCCTTCTGCGTCACGACATGAACGAGGATCGGCCCCTCGCCGGCGTCCCGGACATTTTTCAGCACCGGGAGCAGATGATCGAGGTTATGCCCGTCTATCGGGCCGACATAGTAGAGGCCCAGTTCCTCGAAAAGCGTGCCGCCCATCGCCATGCCGCGCGCATATTCCTCGGCTCGGCGGGCGCTTTCTTCCAGCCGCTTCGGCAGCAGCTTCGCGAGCTGCTTGCCGAGATGGCGCATGGAGCGATAGGTGCCGCCGGAAAGAAGGCGCGCGAGATAGGCGCTCATGGCGCCGACAGGCGGCGCGATCGACATGTCGTTGTCGTTCAGAATGATGATGAGGCGGCTGTCCATGGAACCGGCATTGTTCATCGCCTCATAGGCCATGCCGGCGGACATTGCGCCATCGCCAATCACGGCGACGACGTTGTTGTTCCCACCCTTGAGGTCGCGGGCGACGGCCATGCCAAGGCCGGAGGAGATCGAAGTCGAGGAATGGGCGGCACCGAAGGGGTCGTACTCGCTTTCGGCGCGCTTGGTGAAGCCGGAAAGTCCGCCGCCCTGACGGAGCGTGCGAATGCGGTCGCGGCGGCCGGTCAGAATTTTGTGCGGATAGGCCTGATGGCCGACGTCCCAGACGATGCGGTCTTCCGGCGTGTTGAAGACATAGTGGAGCGCCACGGTAAGCTCGACCACGCCGAGACCGGCACCGAGATGACCGCCGGTCTGCGAGACGGCGTCGATCACTTCCGCGCGCAGCTCGTCCGCAAGCTGCCTCAGGTCGCCTTCAGCGAGCGCGCGGAGATCCGCCGGATTTTTCACCCGGTCAAGCAATGGGGTAGCTGAATTGCTGCTCAACACTCACCTCGGCCGGCATGGCCCGATATGGCCAGAAGCTGGCCCTTAAGCGGAGAACCCGGACAATGCGCACCAAGAGGCGCGCCGTCCATCGTCCTCAGTTGCGGCGCGTTATAACGAAATGCGCAGCCTGACGCAAAAGATCGGCTCTTTCATCAAACAAATCAAGATGTTGGATCGCCTGATCGGCAAGCATCCGGGCCTGGGCGCGGGCCCTCTCGGCGCCCAGAATCGAAACGAAAGTCGCCTTGCCCGCCGCCGCATCCTTGCCCGCCGATTTGCCCAGCGTTCCGGCATCGCCCTCGGCGTCGAGCAGGTCATCCGCGATCTGGTAGGCGAGGCCCATATCGTGTGCGTAAGCGTGAAGCGCGTGGTCGGCCTCCACCGAGGCCCGGCCGAGCACGGCTCCCGCCTCACAGCAAAAGGCAATGAGAGCCCCCGTCTTCAACTGCTGGAGGCGGGTGACGCCGCCCATGTCGAGCGTCCGGCCTTCGCTTGCGAGGTCGATCATCTGGCCGCCGACCATGCCATGCGCGCCGGCCGCATGGGCAAGGCGTCGCACAAGCTCGATGCGGACGCGCGCGCGTTCATGGGTTTCCGGACCGGCGAGGATGTCGAAGGCGAGCGTCAGCAGCGCGTCTCCCGCGAGGATGGCCGTCGCCTCATCAAATTGCCGGTGCGTAGAGGGCGCGCCATGACGAAGGTCATCATTGTCCATGGCGGGCAGGTCGTCATGGACGAGCGAGTAGATATGCACGCATTCGGCAGCGGCAGCGGCGCGCAGCGCGGATTCCGCGGCCACACCGAAAAGCGAGGCGCTCTGGCAGACGAGAAAGGGGCGGAAACGCTTGCCGCCGCCCAGTGCGGCGTAGCGCATGGCCTCGGCAACGCGGCCTTCAGGTCCTTCGACGCGCGGCAGCAGCCGGTCGAGCATCTCAGCAACGCTTTCCGCCGCCGCTGCAAGCGCGGCATCGAAGGTCTTCGTCTTTGCGGAGGGTGTCACCATCGGGATGCCAGATGCTCAGCCCACATCCAGCGGTTCGGTGCCGGAAGGCTCGCCGGAGGATGAGAGGGTGATTTTCTCGATCCTGGCTTCGGCCGCCTTGAGTCGCGCCTCGCAATGCGCCTTCAAGGCGGTGCCGCGCTCATAGAGTTCGATCGAGCTTTCGAGAGCGGCGTTCCCGGACTCAAGCTGGCTCACGATCTTCTCGAGCTGCGCAAGCGCCTCCTCGAAGCTCAGCTTCTCGATATCCTTGTGGGCGTCGGCTTTGGCGGCGGACATTGTCGTCTCCTCTCGCGCGTGTCGCGGTCTTCGGGGCGCATCTTCAGGCGGCAAGCATCAGCGCTTTTACATGCGCCGCAGCGCTCGCCGCCAGCGCCTTCAAGTCATACCCGCCCTCAAGTGCGGAAACAACGCGTCCGCCGCAAAGCCTGCCGGCCGCCTTCACGAGTTCGGCGGTCGCCCAGCCGAAGTCCCCGTCAGTCAGCCGCAGATTGGCCAGCGGGTCCGCCATATGCGCATCGAAACCGGCCGAAATGAAGATGAAATCGGGGCGGAATTGCTCAATGGTGGGGATAACCGCATCCGAGATGGCGGCCCGGAATTCCTCGGAGCCCGCGCCCGGCGGCAGGCAGCGATTGTAGATGTTGCCGAGACCATGCTCGCTCGCCCTGCCCGTCCCCGGATAGAGCGGCCATTGATGCGTGGAAATATAGAGGAGCGAGGGGTCGGTCTCGAAGGCCGCCTGCGTGCCATTGCCGTGGTGGACGTCGAAATCCACGACGGCCACGCGCGCGCAGCCATGGACCGCGCGGGCATGAAGCGCGCCGATGGCGATGTTGTTGAAGAGGCAGAAGCCCATGGCGGTCTCGGGCTCGGCATGATGTCCCGGCGGACGCACCGCGCAGAAACCGTTGCGCGCCCTGCCCGCCATCACCTCATCCACAGCATAGACGACGGCGCCTGCCGCACGATACGCGGCCTCAAGCGAGCCCGGCGACATGGCGGTGTCCGCGTCGATGCGACGGAAGCCCTCCTGCGGCGCAGAGCCCTCGATGAAGTCGATATGGCCTTCGGGATGGACGCGGCCGATCTGCTCGCGTGTCGCGCGCGGCGCCTCCGTGCGCTGGAGAAGTGCGAATTCCTCGGCTTCCAGTGCGCCCAGCACGGCGCGCAACCGGTCCACGCATTCGGGATGGCCGGGCGGCATCTCATGCTCGAGACAGGCGGAATGGGTGACGAGGAGCGTGGTCATGTTTTTCAGCGTAGCACAGGGCGAAACGGTCTTCAGGCGCGGCGGTACCAGTTCACGCCCTTCTCGTCGCGGCTGACCGTCGCAAGACCGCGGCCGAGCAGGCAGTTCAGATGGGCGAGGCTCTCGCCTGTCGCCATGAAGAAGACTTCCGGACCGATCTTGCGCTTGAAGAGGGCGGAGAAAACGTCGATCGCGCGCTTCGGTTCGTCAAGCATGGCAAGCAGCTTTGCAAGCCCGTCCTCGTGACCGTCGATCAGCTGCGTCAGGCGCTCGTGCAGGCCATAGAAGGGTTCGTTATGCGCGGGCAGGACGAGAAGATCGTTCGGCAGGTTGGCGCGGATGCGCTTGCAGCTCTCGATCCACTCTTCGAGCGGATTCTCGTAGGCTTCCGTGGGATGGACGCTGACGTTTGAAGATATCCTCGGCAGCACCTGGTCGCCGGAGATGAGGATTTTTGCTTCCTCGCAATAGAGGCAGACATGTTCAGGCGCATGACCGGAGCCGACGACGACCCGCCAGGTGCGCCCGCCGATACTCAATTCGTCGCCTTCGCGCAGACGGCGAAAGATATCGGGCATGCGCGAAACGCGCTCGCCGAAGCCGCCGAAGCGCTTCCTGTAGCTCTCGACGCCGCGATCGCTGAAACCCGCCGCGCGGTAGAAATCGAGCGCCTCCTGCGGCGCCTCGCGGCCGGTGTCGAGCACGAGGGTCTTGCACATCAGGAAATCGGTGCGCGACATCCGCAGCTCGATGCCCCATTTGCGCGTGAACCAGCCCGCGAGGCCGACATGATCGGGATGGAGATGCGTGACGACGAGACCGGTCACGGGTTTGCCGCGAAGGCCGGTCTTGAAAACCTCCCGCCAGAGCGCCTTCACCTCGTCGGAGGCAACGCCCGTGTCCACCACCGTCCAGCCGTCGCCATCCTCCAGCAGCCAGAGGTTGATGTGGTCGAGCTGGAAAGGAAGCGGCATGCGCACCCACCAGATTCCGGGCGCGGCCTCGATCATTTCCGCAGGCCCCGGCACCCTGTCGAAGGGATAGCGCAGACCGCCTCTTTCTATGGTCGCCTGGGAAATGTCGGACATCAGAACTCTCGCACCGGACCGCGCGGGGGTTCGCGCAGCACCCATCCGTGATAGGCGCAGGGCGAAGCGAGGTCAAACCGGCCTTTCACCATGCCAGCCGGACGCTGCGGAAAGGTTGGCGGTCAATCCGCGAAGACGGCGGAATCGCACGCGAGAAGGCTCTCCGCACCCGCCATTGCCGGGGCGAGCAGCCCATGCACCGCCGGCAGGATATTCGCGGCATAGAACTGCGCGATCTCGCGGCGCGCGGAGACGCCGTTTCCCATCGCCGCCCGGGTGAGGTAGTGCCCGCCTGCCGCCGTGCCGAAGAGACGCAGATAAGGCGTTGCGCCCGCAAGGCAATCGTTCGGCGACGATTTCAGGTTCGCAAGCATGTAGTCCGTCGCCTCGTCGAGCGTATCGAGCGCGCCGTCCAGCGCTGCGCCGATGCCCGTCATCAGCTTGTCGTTGGAGGAACGCGCTTCCTTCGCCGTGTCGCGCATTTCCGCGATGAAGGTGCGCGCGACGTCGCCATTGCCGAGAGGAAGTTTGCGCGTCACGAGGTCGATTGCCTGAATGCCGTTCGTGCCTTCGTAGATCGGCAGGATGCGTGCATCGCGGAGGAACTGGGCAGCACCCGTCTCCTCGATGAAGCCCATGCCGCCGTGGATCTGCACGCCGATGGAGGCGGTTTCGACGCCGGCATCGGTGGAGAAGGATTTGGCGATGGGGGTCAACAGGTCGGCGCGCGCCTGAGCGGCGCGGCGCTTGTCCTCGCTGCCGCCCGCATGCGCACCGTCGATGGCGACCGCCGTCGCGTAGCAGAGGGCGCGCGAGGCCTCCGTCATCGCCTTCATGGTGAGCAGCATGCGGCGGATATCGGGATGTTCGATGATCGGCGCCATTTCGCCCGCCGCAAGATCGGAACCCAGCGGGCGGCCCTGCTTGCGCTCCTTGGCATAGGCGAGCGCGTGCTGATAGGCCGCCTCGGCAATGGCCACGCCCTGCGTGCCAACGAGGAGGCGGGCGTTGTTCATCATCGTGAACATGCAGGCAAGGCCACGGTTTTCCTCGCCGATGAGCCAGCCGATGGCACCGCCGTTTTCGCCATAGGACATGACGCAGGTGGGGCTGCCATGGATGCCGAGTTTCTCTTCAAGACCAATGCAGTAAGCGTCGTTGCGCGCGCCGAGCGAGCCGTCCGCGTTGACGAGGAATTTCGGCACGAGGAAGAGCGATATGCCTCTGGTGCCGGCGGGCGCATCGGGCAGGCGCGCGAGCACGAGATGGACGATGTTCTCCGCCATGTCGTGATCGCCATAGGTGATGAAAATCTTCGTGCCGGTAATGCGGCAGGTGCCGTCGCCTTGCGGAATTGCCTTTGCCTTCAAGGCGTTGAGGTCCGAACCCGCCTGCGGCTCGGTGAGGTTCATGGTGCCGGTCCACTCGCCCGAGATGAGCTTTGCGAGATAGAGCTGCTTCTGCTCATCCGTGCCGTGGGCCGTCAACGCCTCGATGGCGCCCTGGGAGAGGATCGGGCACAGGCCGAAAGACATGCAGGCCGCATTCCACATTTCCTGCATGGCGACGGAGAGCGCGACGGGAAGCCCCTGACCGCCGAAATCGGGAGACGCGGCGAGGCTGCCCCAGCCGCCCTCGACCCATTTGCGATAGGCATCCGCGAAGCCCGAAGGTACTGAAACGCCTTCGTTTTTCAGCTTCGCGCCTTCGGCATCGCCCGAGCGGTAGAGCGGCGCCAGCACATCGGCGGCGAGCTTCGCGCCTTCCTCCATCACCGCTTCGACGAGATCGGCGGAAACGTCCGCGAAGGGACCAGCCCCGAGGAGATGCTTGAGGCCCGCGACCTCGTTCAGCAGATAGGCCATGTCGCGGACGGGCGGACGATATGTCATGAAGGCTCCAGAAACGCAGATTAGAGAAGCGGGAAGGGCTTGTTTGTGGGCTTTTACTATATTCTCCGGCGTCTGTGTACCGAGTGAGGGAATGGAATTTTGGCGCAGTGCCTGAAGGCAACGGCGGAAGCGATCGGACAGGCGGGCGCCGCGATCCGCGACGGGCGGCTTGTCGCCTTTCCGACGGAGACGGTCTACGGATTGGGCGCGGATGCGACAGACGACCAAGCCGTCGCGAGCATCTTCGAGGCGAAGGGGCGGCCGCGCTTCAACCCGCTGATCGTGCATGTGGCGAGCCTTCAGGAAGCCGAAAAGCACTGTGTTTTCAATGCGGAAGCGGAGAGGCTCGCGAGGCGGTTCTGGCCTGGCGGGCTGACGCTGGTGCTGCCGCGGCGCGAGGACACAACGCTCTCGCAGCTGGTGAGCGCGGGGCTCGACACGGTGGCGGTCCGCGTGCCCGCGCATGAGACGGCGCACGCCCTCATCAAGGAGGCGAAACGGCCGCTCGCCGCCCCGTCGGCGAACCCTTCGGGCAAGGTGAGTCCGACCCAGGCGGCGCATGTCATGGAGGGGCTCGGGGACGCGCCGCAGCTTGCCTTCGTGCTGGACGGGGGCGCCTGCCCGCTCGGACTTGAATCCACCGTGATCGGATTTCCTCAAGGAATTCCGACACTTCTCCGCCCCGGCGCGGTGGCGCGCGATGAGATCGAGGCGGTGCTGGGAAGGCCGCTCGCCGATGCCGACGCAGCGAGCGGCGAGGAGGGCCGCGCCTCGCCGGGCCAGCTCGAAAGCCACTACGCGCCGGGATCGCCGATCAGGCTCGACGCGACGGAAGTGGCGGAAGACGAGGTGCTGCTGGCCTTCGGGCCCGATGCGCCAAAGGCAAAAACCTCAATGAATCTATCGGCTTCCGGCGACCTGACGGAAGCGGCGGCGAACCTCTTCGCGATGCTGCGCGCGCTCGACGCAGATGCGGGAGGCAGGCGCATCGCGGTGATGCCGATCCCCGTGACAGGGCTTGGCGAGGCGATTAACGACCGGCTGAAAAGAGCAGCCGCACCAAGAGGTTAGTTTCCTTTCTGGTCGCATTTTCTACGGAAAACCGGCTTCCACTTTTCCGGAAAATGCTCAGAGGGGCCCGACCAGGATCGTCGGGACGCCATTCGTCGGCGGGCGGATGGTGGCGACGGCGGTGCCTTCTTTCCGGCCGGGCTTCACCTCCGACACGTCGAGACCGGCGGCGGCGAGGCGGTCGCGGACGGCCTCAACCTTCTCCGCTTTCCAGGCAAGTCCCCAGAAATGCTCGGCTTTCGGCGCCTTCGCCTTGTCGAGCGGCTCGACCACTTCGATGGTGACGCCGCCGGCGCGGAAGAAAAGCTGGCGGACGCCCCATTCGGGTTTCGTGTGATCGAGGGCGAGGCGGATGCCCAACTTGTCCCCGAAAAGCGTTTTGCAAGCTTCCGCATCGGGGGTCATGACGACGACATGATCGCAGGCGGCGACGGCCTGTGCCTCCTGAACGCCTTCGGACAGAGGCGCGGGCGGCAGCGCGTCGGCAGGGCTAAGATGTTGAATTCCCAACATGAAAAGGCCGCGCACCTCATCCTTCGGCATGGCGATGGTGCGCCATTCGCGGATGGCGCCGGTGATCTCGTCGCGGCCCTTGCCGTCGGCGGGTGTCCCCGATTTCAGGCCGCGCGCATTGAAGGCGGCGGTGGCGGCGGCCGCGTCGTCCACGCCCAGCACGATGCCGTAGAGGCCCTCGCCATGGGCGTCGAGATGAGCCTTCAGCGCCTCCGCATTCGCCCCTTCGGCGACCGGCGCATAAAGCTCCACATAGGTATTTGCGAGGCGGTACAAGACGTTACCCGTGCCGACGCCGGGATGGACCCCCTTCCAGGAGGGCGCGCGGCCGAAGATCGCCGTGTAATTCTTCTCGGCTTCCTTGAGGTCGCGGACGGCGATGATGATGTGGTCGACGCTTGTAACTTCGGTCATTTGTGACAGCCCTTCAGACGGAAACGCGCGGCACTCTAGAAGCATTCCGGGAGGGCCGCCAGATGCCCGAATGGCAAGGCGTTTTGCGCGGAGCGGGGATAAGCCGGGGGTGACTGTCATCGGAATGTCACCGAACTGTCACGAAGTGGGTTTCAATTTGGTTCGTGTACGGATTAAATTGGCGCTGTCCTCTCTCCTGCCGCTTCCTGTCTTGAAGGCCCCCCCCCACCCGGATCGCGTTCCGCGATCCGCGCCTCCCCGCGAGGGGGAGGCAAATTGAAGAAAGTAATCCCCGAGTGGGTTGTCCCCGCTGATCACGGAAAGAATTTTTGAGGGGTGGAGAAAGGGCGAACCAGAGGGTTACGTCTTCGCAAGCACGCGAAGTGCCATTGGCGGATTGGTGGAAAAATATCTTCCTACCGCCTCCGACGAGGCTCTCCTCAGTTTTGGAAGTGTTCTGATAGAAGAGTTGGATACAATCGGCTCGCAAAGTGCTTCGGTTTGCTATTCCTTCTTGTTTCCCGAGACCGCCGCGGAAATAGATTTTTCTCGCTATCTTGGTCCCGAACTTCAAAGGCGCGACCTAGAAGCAATGGAGCTTGTGATCACCACGGGCGGCCAAGGCCGTAGGGTGACATCACCCGCCAATCAAATCGAAGATCTCTATGAGAGTTTAATTTCAACGATCATTGCGAACTACGATTTCGAGATCGCTCAAGTCTTAGTGCAAATGGCAGAGAATGACCCCTCACTCGATAAAGAACGCGTTTGTCTATCGACTTACATCCTCTATAGCGAGGCAATGAAAATGCCGCGACAGAACGCTCTAGCTTTACTGAGAGACATGTTTAGTCAGTAAACCTGCGCGCCATATGCAGGAGCGATTTCTTGACAAAACTATCAACAGATCATAACTTATCAACAGATCATACATTGGATCGTCTGCTCGATCTCGACGGCACTGTCATGGAAGTGGGTGGCGGGTTCAGCGTGAAGATCGAGGCAACGAAGGTGCCGCCGACGGAGGCGAAGCCCTTCGGCATCGATTACAGCCTGTGCCTCTTTACGCCGGGACGCGAGCGAGTGGTCGGCTTCGATAATGCGCATTCCGTGACGACGGGCAGGCCACCTTCGCGGAAGCGGGAGAAGCGGAACGACCACAGGCATGAGGGCGAAAAGGTGACGCCTTATGCCTATTCGAGCGCGGAGACACTGCTTAAGGATTTCTGGGCGGCAGTCGAGGCACATCTGAGGAAGGAAGGCATCGCATGAAGAAGCGCAAAGCCGAACGGGTATTGAGGATCGGCATTGCCTCGCGGGCCGAGATGCGCGCGCGGACGCTGGCCGTTGCGCGCGGCGAGTTGAAACCCTCTCCTTCCGATCCGAAGGTCTGGTTCACCTCGCTTGAATCTCTTGCGCAGGTGCTCTCCACGAAGAACCAGGCGCTGCTGGAGACGATCCGGCGGGACGAACCGCAGTCGCTCAAGGAACTCGCCGGGCTTTCGGGGCGGGCGGAGAGCAATCTCTCGCGCACGCTCCAGACGCTCGCGCAATATGGCTTCGTCCGCCTGAACAAAGCGGAGGGGCGGCGCGTCGTGCCGGAGGTGCTGTACGACCGGGTGGCGCTCGACCTGCCGCTCGACAAGGCGGCATGACGAAGCTCTTGCCCTCTTATTAGAATTATTCTAATATTTTTTCACCTTGTCGCGAGCGGAAGCCCCCTCCCCGCTCCCGCCCTTTAACTGCCGCCTTACCGCGCCTATATGGAAAATCGCCGGCTCGGGGGGCCGAAGGCTCTTCCCGCGACATTTTGCGCCGCAAGGACAAGCGGAACTGTCATGATTCCGCCCGCGCGCGGATGCAGCACGGCAATCTTGCCGCCGTAAAGTGGATCGGCAAGATCGGCGAGTACCGGATCGACTGGGGTCCGGGCCTGCGCATCTATCTTGCGCGCGACGGCAAGGAACTGGTGATCCTGTTCGGCGGCGGCACCAAGAAGCGCCAGCAGGCGGATATTCGGGAGGCCGAGACGTTGCTGGCGGAGTACAAGCGCCGCAAGGCGGAGGCGAAGAAGCCTGCACCGAAGCGGCGACGATCTTTCTCGGTGGCGAGCCGGAGGTCGCGCGGCTGATGCTGCGCGACATCGTGAACGGGACGCTTGGCTTCGAGGAACTCTCGGCGCTGACAGGCATCCCGCCGAAAAGCCTTCACCGCATGCTCTCAAGCCGGGGCAACCCGTCGATGGACAACCTCGCCGCGATCTTCGAAGCGATCACGGGACATCTGAAGGTCGAGGTGGAAGCGCGGGCGAAGAAAGCGGCCTAATCGCTCCCGTTCGGGAACAAATCCTTGGCATCCGCCCGCATATGCCATATATGACCCCGTTCGGGATCATAACTTGACAGGCAGTGCATTTTCAGAAAGTATGCACCCGAGCGGGAGCAGAAATCATGACAAGCCGCAATGCGAAGACCAGGAACGCAGGATTGCTGGACGACCTCACTCTTACGAGCGTGGCGACAGTCTCCCCTGCCCCCCTGTCCGAACTCCTCGCCCCGCTTGCAAAGGCCGCAGGCCCGAAGCCAGAAACACCAATCGATTCATGTAAAAATCTTGGCGATCTCGTCAGAACAGCTCGCACCGCCAAAGACTTCTCCCAGCAGGAACTGGCCGACATGGCGGGTGTGGGACGGCGTTTCGTGTCGGAGTTGGAAAACGGCAAACCGACACTCGAAATAGGGCGTGTACTGACGGTCTGTCGGGAACTCGGTATCGACCTCGTGGCACGCAAGCGATGAACGGCGCGCAGCCCGACATTCTGGACGTGCGCATGGAAGCGGTCGGCATTCCACTCGGGTTTCTGGCGCAAAAGGATGGCGGCTGCCGCTTCACTTATGCGCCGGACTATCTGGCGCTTGCCGATGCCATGCCGATCTCGTTGTCGCTGCCGCTTCGCGAGGAAACCTACGGCGATGTCGCGACGCGCGCCTTTTTCGACAATCTGTTGCAGGAAAACGATCAGCTTCAGCAAACGATGGACCGGGAACGCATCGGCCGCGACGACATTGTCGGCCTGCTGAGTTTTGTCGGTGCCGACTGCGCGGGCGCAATCAGTTGCCTGCCACCAGAGAGCGGGCCGGTAAAAATTCCCGGTAACCTCGCGACCGACTATGACGAGCTGCCGAGCGAGGAACTGGCCGACATCATGCGCCGCCTGGCCGAAAAACTGCCCCTGCCGGACACCGTGAAAGACCCCTCGCCGGTGGCTGGCGTACAGCGAAAAATCGCGTTGACAGAAATTTCCGAAGGACGCTACGGCCTGCCAAAGCCGGGCTTGCGCGTACCGACGACCCATATATTGAAAGTGCCCGAGCGAGGACGGCAACGGGAAGCCTTGCAAGAGGCAGCCGCCACAAGGCTGGCGCGCGCGGCGATGCTCGACACCGCCATTCCCGCGCTCTTCGAGATTGGAGACGAGACCGGCCTTCTGAGCCTGCGCTTTGATCGCCGCATCGCGGGCGGCGGCGTGACACGCATTCATCAGGAAGATTTCTGCCAGGCGCTCGGCCTGCCCGCATCGATGAAATACGAACGGCGCGGCACGGATGCCGCGCGCTTTTCGGCCGCCACCGTTTCAGGGCTTCTCGACCGCAGCAACGCGCCGGCGAAGGAACGGCGGACATTCATGTTATCGGCATTTTTCAATCTTGCCATCGGCAACAACGACAACCACGCCAAGAACCATGCGCTGCTTTACGACACGGGGGCTTCGCCGCGCCTCGCGCCGCTTTACGACCTGCAGCCGGTGCGGCTGACCGGCCGCTACACCGATGAACTGGCGTTCAAGATCGGCAATGCGGATCATTTCGACAGCATGACCGCTGACGACATTGCCAACTTCATGGGCCGTTTCGGGCTGCGCACCGCTGCAGCGCGCCGGCGCTTCATCGAGGGCGAGGTAAAGCCGATGCTCGGCGCCCTGGACGAGGCGGCTGGCGAACTTCCCCAACACGGTCTCAAGGATTTCGACGATTTGATCGGGCGCGAAACGGCAAAGCTACGAGACTTGCTCGATCTCGACCCTGTTCCGAGAGAGCGGGATTATTTTGCGCCACGCGGCGGCGGCTGGGGGCCCCTCAGCTAGCCCATTCCCCGCTCCCGCCCTTTAACTGCCGCCTTCCCGCGCCTATATGGAAAATCGCCGGCTCGGGGGGCCGAAGGCTCTTCCCGCGACATTTTGCGCCACAAGGACAAGCGGAACTGTCATGATTCCGCCTGCGTTCGGGTATTGGATAGACTGAGCAAGTTGCTCGGGTATTGGGCCGGGATATCCCCCGTGGGGTGTTCCGGGTCTATGCCGGGGTGCCGGACAAGACAGAGATTGAACAGGCCCGCCTGCCTTCGGACAGGGCCGGGCCGGAAATGGGGGCCAAGATGGCCGAGACGAAAGCAAAGCCTGCCGCGAAAACAGCCGTGGCGAAGCTGGCGCCCGCGCCGAACCCGGAAGGGTCGCTGTCGCGCTATCTGCAGGAAATCCGCAAGTTCCCCATGCTGGAGCCGCAGCAGGAATACATGCTGGCCAAGCGCTGGAAGGAACACGAGGACACCGAAGCCGCGCACCAGCTTGTGACGAGCCATCTGCGCCTCGTGGCGAAGATCGCCATGGGCTATCGCGGCTACGGGCTGCCCATCGGCG
This sequence comes from Parvibaculum sp., assembly GCA_014359855.1. Lineage (GTDB taxonomy): Bacteria > Pseudomonadota > Alphaproteobacteria > Parvibaculales > Parvibaculaceae > Parvibaculum. The sequence continues at coordinate 580 of JACIYQ010000286.1, read as the reverse complement.
AGGTGATCTCGGAAGGCAATGTGGGCCTGATGCAGGCCGTGAAGCGCTTCGAGCCGGAAAAGGGCTTCCGGCTGGCGACCTATGCGATGTGGTGGATCCGCGCCTCGATCCAGGAATATATCCTGCGCTCCTGGTCGCTCGTGAAGATGGGCACCACGGCGGCGCAGAAGAAGCTCTTCTTCAACCTGCGCAAGGTGAAGGGCCAGATCCAGGCAATCGAGGAAGGCGACTTGCGCCCCGAACAGGTGGCGGAGATTTCCGAGCGCCTCGGCGTGACCGAGGACGAAGTGATCTCGATGAACCGGCGCATGTCGGGCCCGGACAATTCGCTGAACGCGCCGCTGAGGCAGGATTCGGAAAGCGGCGAGTGGCAGGACTGGCTGGTGGACGACACCGCCGACCAGGAAGCGACGCTCGGCGAAGCGGAAGAACTGGACCTGCGCCGCGAAATGCTGGCGGCCGCCATGGAAAGCCTGAACGAACGCGAGATGCACATTCTGACGGAGCGCCGGCTGAAGGACGAGCCGGCGACGCTGGAAGATTTGAGCCAGGAATACGGCATCAGCCGCGAACGCGTGCG
>JACIYQ010000285.1 GCA_014359855.1 Parvibaculum sp. | reverse complement strand
GCCGGGGCCCGCATGCGTCCCGCACCAGGCTTCCGCCTCGCCCGTGCGGATCAGCCAGACCGGCGTTGCCGCCGCATCCTTGTCGGTGATGAAGATGTCGAGCACGGGCGCTCCCTTCGGAGGAAAGACGTGATTTTGCTGGCCCGGAACCTTATAGAGTGGCCACAGGGCCCGCAACGGCCGCACTTGTGGAGACAGGGGGCAGCATGACCGGCAGCGAATTCGAACTCGTCATCGGCGACAAGAACTGGTCGAGCTGGAGCCTGCGGCCCTGGCTCCTGATGCGGCAGGCCGGCATCCCCTTCACCGAGACCTCGATCCGGCTGCGCCAGCCGGACACCAAGGCACAGATACTCGCCCATTCGCCAACGGGTTTCGTACCGGCGCTCAAGTGGCGCGGAGGCGTGATCGGGGACTCGCTCGCGATCTGCGAGACCATCGCCGATCTCTTCCCGGCGAAGGCGCTCTGGCCTTCCGATGCGCTTGCCCGTGCGCTCGCGCGCAGCGCGGCGGCGGAGATGCATTCCGGTTTCCAGAACCTCCGCCGCGAGATGCCCATGGCCGTGCTCGAAAGACATCCCGGCATAGGGCAGACGGAAGAAGCACTTGCCGATGCCCGGCGCATCGTCGATCTGTGGCGCGGGTTGCGGGTCCGCTTCGGGCGTCAGGCGGAGGAGGACCAGGGCTTCCTCTTCGGCCGCTTCAGCGTGACCGACGCCATGTATGCCCCGGTCGTGACGCGCTTCGCGACCTACGACGCCGACCTCAATGCTCTGGGCGACGACGGCACGGTCCGCGCCTATATGAACGCCATCATGACGCTGCCCTCGATGCAAGACTGGATCAAGGGCGCGGAAATGGAAGAAACGGCGAAGCAAAATCTGTGACGTTTCGATGACATTTTGATGACAGTCAGGGGGCTTTATCCCCGCCTTCCGCCGCCAATATCCCCGCTTCGCGGTAGTAGCGCGCCGCGCCCTCATGCAGCGGTACGGGCAACGACGCGATCGTGAGACCTTCCTCTTCACCTTCCTCACCTGGCAGCAATCCGGGCAGGGCGGGGCTGCTCAGCAGCACATGATTGCCCTCGTAGAAGAGCGCATTCACGATGCGGTAGACGAGATCGGCATCGGCCGTTTCGTTCACGACCCATATCATCGAGACGCCAAGCGTCTTCGTCGCCGGCACGAAGCGATACATGTCATCCGGTATTTCGAGCGGCTGGAAATTCGCACCGGGCCGTGTGAGCTGCTCCATTCCCTCGCCTTCAATCGGTACAATGACGATCGAGCCGCGATCGGCAAGGCTCGCGATTTCCGCCGATGGCAGAGCATCGACAAGGAAAAACGCGTCGAGTTGACCGCGCAGCATGAGTTCCGCGGCCGCCTCCGCATCGTAGTCGAAGAGCGTCACGGTGCGGCGGCCTAATCCATGTATCGCAAGCACTGGAAGCGCTGCCTCGCGCGTGCCCGAACCGGGCGTGCCGACGGAAACGCGCTTGCCTTCGAGGTCCGCGATGGAAGAGACGTTCGCGTTGCGGCTTGCGATGAGATAGAGTGCCTCGCGATAGACGCCCGCGATCGCGCGGAGATTGCGGATCGGTTTCTCGCCGCGGAAGGGCGTTTCCGCGCGCGTTGCGAGATCGAGAACGGGCGCGGCGACGAGCGCGGAATCGTAGTTGCCCGCGCTCACCGCCCGCACATTCGCCACGGGACCGGAAGAGGATTTCGCCACCGCGACGAGGCCCGCAACACCGCAGGGCAGACCGCGCTCGCAGCGCGGCGAGCCCGGCGGACGGCTGATGGCCGCCGCCAGCCGCTCGCCAACCGCGAAATATTCGTCGCCGGGACTGCCCGTGCCGATCTGAAAAAAGGTGACCGTTTCCGGCGCCTCCTCAAGGCTTGCCGGCGGGCGCAGGTAGAACAGGAGCACGAGCGCGGCGACCATCCCCGCACCGATGGATATGGCCAGATTGCGCGCGGAGATTCCGGATGCGATTTCACGCCCCCTCTCCGCCAGCCGCACGGCCCGTTCTTTCCACTGCCCAATTTCCATAAGCCAATCCCAGCACGGCAATGCGGAACAAAAAAGACCAAGGAGCCGGAAATCCGCCAAATCAGTTCGATCTTATAATTAATCCTTTCTTGACGGCTCTCCCCGAAAATCACTTTCACAGCATGGCCCTGCCTGACATCGTCGGGGGCCTCCGGAAGCCACCGACCGGGATCTGCCATCATGAAGCCATTCGCCGATCAGACCTCGCGACCCGCCGCCCACAGGCGCGGCCTCGCTGTTGCGGCAACATTCTGTTCCGTTCTCGCGCTCGCAGCCTGCTCTTCGGCAGGCACTGGCGCCGGCACCGGAACCGGGCTCAATGCCAGAGATGCCGCGCAGGCCCGGATCGACGAGCCTGCGCTTCGGGAAGCGGCGGTCGAAAGCGCCAAGACGCAGGACTACGTCGCCGCGGCCGCCTATTGGGGTGCACTGTACGAACGCTCACCCAACGATACCGGCGTCGCCGTACACTACTCCAAGGCGCTCCGGCAGATCGGCTCGCTGGAGCAGTCGCTCACCGTCATGCAAAGAGCGCAGATCAAGGCACCGCAGAGTACCGACGTTCTTTCGGAATTCGGAAAGGCACTGACTGCCAGCGGCCGGCCCGATCAGGCCTATGCCATGCTGACCGAAGCGGCGGCTACCGCACCGCAGGACTGGACGATCCAGTCGGCTCTCGGCGTGACCCTCGACCAGATGGGCCGCTATGACGAGGCAAAGAGTCACTACGGCAAGGCGCTGAGCCTTTCGCCGGACAACCCCTCGGTGCTCACGAATCTCGGTTTGTCCTACGCGCTGACGGGCGACCTCGACACCGCCGAGCGAATGCTCCGCAAGGCTGTGGCCGACCAGAAGGGCGATGCCTATGCGCGGCAGAATCTCGCGATCGTCCTCAGCCTGAAGGGCAACTTCGACGAGGCCGAACGGCTCGCCCGCGCGGACCTCCCACCGAATGTTGCCGACAGCAACATGGCCTATCTTCGCGCCATGCTTTCCCAGCCTGCACTCTGGAAGCAGATGGAGACCCTTGACGACAAGCCCGCGTCACCGAAAGTTTCGCCGCCGGAGACAAAGGCGAAATCCTCCGAGACCGATCAGGTCTCCTCGCTGCCGCCCGAAACCAGCGTCTCGCTGCACTGAACAAACCGACCCTTCCCTAGACAGAAAAGGCGCCTGTGGAAACACAGGCGCCTTTCTCGTCGGGTCGTTTGCCGCGCTCAGAACGTAGAGGTCGCCTTGATGATGGCCGGGCCGAGGATGACGCCGAAGAGCGCCGGCAGGAAAAACACGATCATCGGCACGGTGAGTTTCGGCGGAAGGCTGGCCGCCTTCTTCTCGGCTTCCGCCATGCGCATGTCGCGGTTTTCCTGCGCCATAACGCGAAGCGCCTGCCCGAGCGGCGTACCGTAGCGTTCGGCCTGGATAAGGCTCGTCGACACCGCCTTGACACCCGGCAGCCCCGTGCGCTTGGCGAGGTTTTCGTAAGCCATGCGCCGCTCCTGCAGATACGAGAGTTCGGCGGTCGTCAGGCCCAGTTCCTCCGCGAGCTCGATCGACTCTTCGCCAATCTCGGCGGCGACCTTCTGGAAGGCCGCTTCGATCGACATGCCGGATTCGACACAGATGAGAAGAAGATCGAGCGCATCCGGAAAGGCCTTGCGGATCGAATCCTGGCGGTGCGCTATGACGTTCTCGACAAAGAGATTGGGCAGATAAAAACCCACAAAGGCCGCCCCGCAGGAGGCAGCGAAACGCGCCATCGGCTGCAGACCGAAATCGTTCAGAAAAACGAGATAAAGCAGCGTGACGACGAAGAGGATCGGCGGCATCACGAAGCGAAAGAAGATGAAGGTATACATCGGCCCGGGACCACGAAAGCCCGCCTGCCGCAGTTTGCCTTTGATCTCCGCGTTCTCGAGCATGTTGCCCCGAGCAAACATCTCGACGACGCGCTTCTTGAAACCCATCGTCGGCACCTGGCGAAGCCGCATCTTTTCCTGTGCCAGAGCCTCGCGGGCACGGGTCCGCATCGCCTCTCGCTCCGTCGAAACAAGCTTCATGCGCGTGCCAAGCTTGTCGGTGTTCATCAGCGGCGCTGTCAGGGTGAGGATGGTCGCGAAAGCGGCAAGCGCCGTCAGGAGCATCACGGCGCTCTCAACATTGAACATGCTTTCGATGAACTCGAAGAAGGCCACTTTCAGTATCCCTAAAACTTGAAATCGATCATCTTTTTCATGACCAGAATGCCAATGCCCATCCACATCAGGCCGCTCGCAATGATCATGTTGCCCGGCGTGGTAGTGAACAGCACGGTCATGTAATCAGGCGACGTGAAGTAGATCAGCAGCATGACGCCCGGCGGCAGAGAACCGATGATGGCGGCCGACGCCTTGGCTTCCTGGGACATCGCCTGAATCTTCGCACGCATCTTCTTGCGTTCGCGAAGCACCTTCGACAGATTGCCCAGCGCTTCAGACAAGTTGCCGCCGGTCTTCTGCTGGATCGAAAGCACGATCTGGAAGAAGTTCACCTCCGGAAGGGGCATTCGCTCGTATATTTTTTCAAGCCCCTGTTCCAGCGTAACACCGACACGTTGGCCCTCGACGATCCCCTGAAACTCGGTGCGGACGGGCTCCGGCGATTCGGTTGCGATGATCTTCAGGCAGTCATTCACCGGCAAGCCAGACTTCACGCCGCGGACGATCACATCGATCGCATTGGCGAATTCCTCGGTAAACGCCTTCTGCCTCTTCTTCATGAGATAGGAGAGCACCCAGCGCGGCAGGCCGAACGCAGCGGCAAAGCCTCCGAGCAGTGCGATGAAAAGAGCAAGACCGGCAAGCTTGAGGCCGAGCATCGCCACAAGTCCGCAGACCGCGCTCGCGATATAGAAAATCCGGAGCTCCATATCGAGACCGGCGCGCTCGATACGCGTCTTCAGAGGGATGCGCTTCTTCTGTTCTTTCTGTTTATCTTCGAGCGTCTTCAGCGTTTCCTGCATCTGCTTTCGACGCTTTTCGCTATTGTCGACATCGCTGTCCGCAGCGGACGTAAGGCGCGCATTTCCCGCTCTCGTCACCCGCGCGACGCGCTGCTGTGATTTCGATTCACCGCCGACAAACACAAAGCCGATGGCGCCGATGCAGAGCGCCGCGAGTATGGCAATCGCGAAGATGATCAACGTGGACGACATACCGGTTCCCTAACCCTGGGCGCGGTCGAGCGCTGCCGCCAGGGCATGATGCTGATTGTAGTAGCGTGCACGATCCCAGAAGGACGGTCGCGCGATGCCGGTCGACTTGTGCTTTCCTATGATATGGCCGGTCTCGTCTTCGCCCTCGATATCGTAGACGAAGAGATCCTGGGTAATGATGACATCGCCTTCCGTACCGAGCACCTCGGTAATGTGCGTAATACGGCGTGAACCGTCGCGCAGACGCGCCGCCTGAATGACCACGTCGATCGAGCCGCAGATCATTTCGCGGATCGTCTTCGACGGAAGCTGGTAGCCGCCCATCGTGATCATGCTCTCGAGGCGGGAAAGGGCCTCTCGCGGGCTATTCGCGTGGAGGGTGCCCATGGAACCGTCGTGGCCGGTGTTCATGGCCTGGAGAAGGTCGAAGGCCTCCGGGCCGCGCACTTCGCCGACGATGATGCGCTCGGGGCGCATACGCAGACAGTTGCGCACGAGTTCGGTCATCGTGACCTGACCCTGCCCTTCGAGATTTGGCGGGCGCGTTTCGAGGCGCACGACATGAGGCTGCTGAAGCTGCAGTTCGGCGGCATCTTCGCAGGTAATGACGCGCTCGTCCGTGTCGATGAAGCCGGTAAGACAGTTGAGCAACGTCGTCTTGCCCGAACCCGTACCACCGGAGATCAGCACGTTGCATCGCACCTTACCGATAATACCCAGAACCTCCGCACCTTCCTGCGAGATGGAATTGTACTGCACCAGGTCGTTCATGGTGAGTTTGTCGCGGCGGAACTTTCGGATGGTGAGCGCCGGTCCGTCGATCGCGAGAGGCGGAACAATGACGTTCACACGGCTGCCGTCAGGCAAGCGCGCATCGCAGATGGGGCTCGATTCGTCGACGCGGCGGCCGACCTGGCTCACGATGCGCTGACAGATGTTCATCAGCTGACTGTTGTCGCGGAAACGAACGCCGGTAAGCTCTACCTTGCCGTTGACTTCGATAAAGGTCCGCTCACAGCCATTGACCATGATGTCCGCAATGTCGTCACGGGCAAGCAATGGCTCCAGCGGGCCATATCCAAGGACGTCGTTGCAGATATCCTGCAGCAGGGCTTCCTGCTCGGAAATCGACATGACGACGTTCTTGATCGAGAGTATCTCGTTGACGATGTCGCGAATTTCCTCGCGCGCGCTCTCCGCATCGAGCTGCGCAAGCTGCGTGAGATCGATCGTGTCGATGAGCGCGTTGAAGATCGTCGTCTTGATCTGATAGTAGCTCTCGGAGCGATGGTCGCTCGCGCGCGCAGGGGTGGCAGGATTCGCCGCGGGCGCAGGCTTCACGGGCGCGGGTTTCTGTGGCCCGGCCTTGGGCGCAGTGGAGGCAGCCGACGGCGGCGCATCCTGCCTGGAGGCGGGTGCCGGTGCGGGCTTGCGCGGAACTGCCTGGCCTTCGGTCCGCCTTCCAAACACGATACGCTACCTCCTGTTATCCCTTGCGGGAGAGAAAGCCGAACAGACCCGGCTTGGTGACCTTCGGCGCACGAACCTCGCGGCCGCAAAGCTGCTGAGCCAGGAAACGAAAGCCGTCGGCCGTCTTTCCCCTGGGTTCCAGTTCCTCGACCATCTGGCCGTTATTCGCGGCCATGCCGAAGAGCCCCGGATTGAACGGAAGAACAAGCGTTGCCTCGGTGCCGACCGCCTCGGCGAAATCCTTCACGGGGATCTCGGGGCGCTTCGGCATACCGACCTGATTCAGCACGATATGTGCGGCGTTGTCGTTCGGCCGTGCCTGGCGCGTCAGATCGAGAATGTTCTTTGCGTTGCGAAGGCTCGCGAGGTCCGGTGTCGCCGTGATGACGATTTCATCGGCGGCGAGGAGAACCTTCCGCGTCCACGGTGCCCATACATGCGGCAAATCGACGACGACGCAAGGAACACCCGCGCGCACGACGTCGAGGACGCTCTCGCAGCTGTCTGCGTCCATCTCGAAGTCGCGATCGAGTATGGCCGGTGCCGCAAAAAGGCTCAACCGGTCCGAGCACTTCACCAGAAGGCGGTCGAGCAGGACATCGTCCAGACGTTCAGGCGCCGTCAGCGCATCGGCAATGCCCTGCGCGGGATCCTGGTTGAAATCGAGCCCGGCCGTGCCGAAGGGCAGGTCCATGTCGGTGATGATGACGTCTTCGTCCATCCCGCTCGAAATGCACCAGCCGACATTGTGCGCGATGGTGCTCGAGCCCGTACCACCCTTGGCGCCGATGAACGCAATCGTGCGCCCGATCGGCGGCGCATCCGGATCTATATAGAGACGCGAGATCGCTTCTATCACGCCAATGGGACGGAGCGGCGCGACAAGGTACTCGTTCACGCCCTGGCGGATCATCTCGCGATAGAGCGAGACGTCGTTCATATGCCCAATGACGACGACCTTCGTACCGGCGTCGCAGACTTCGGCGAGCGCCCCCAGCTGAGCGAAGAGCCCGTCTCCGCCCGCGCGCGCCTCTACCATGATGAGGTTCGGGGTGGCCGACTGCTGATACTGCTCGATTGCCGCCGGAATGCCGCCCATGTGCACCGTGAGATGCGCTTTTGCGAGCCGACGATCCTCACCGGCGCGCTGAATGGCACTGCCCGTGGCCGGCTGTTCGCAGAAGGCGTGGATGGTGATGCGCGGGACGGGCTTCATCACGGCGAGCGATTCCGGCTCCGGCCCGGCAGTGGCCGGGGACTGCGCAAGCGGCGGCGCCTCGGGTGCGGGTGCGGGCATCGGCGGCGCCTCGACCGCCGGCTCCTTGCGTGCGAGATTGCTCATTATTCCACCTCACTCACAGCGCCCGAGTCCTGCTCGGTGCGCTGGGCCGCTGTTGGCTCGCCAGCACGGTACTTTTCGAGCACTGTGTTGCGGCGTCCCGCATCGGCTGGCGTCATTGTCCTTGGGCCGGCGATATCTGCCGGATCGGCGACCATCGCCGCGAGATTGTTCTGTGTCGCGCAGCCATGATTGGGGGGCAGACGGTTCGCCGGATCGAAGGCGTAGTCCATGCTCCAGTCGCCGCAGGCGGTGGGCTTCGCCACATAGCGCTTGAACGACAGTATCAACGGCGCGTCATTGTCCGCGCCCGACGCCCGATAGGGCGTGTAGGCGAGGCTCGTCACACCGTTTTCAGCCAGGATGTCGCGGACATCGCTCAGCGCGACGGCCGCAGCGCCTGCATTCGGCGAACCCGAGGGTGTCGAGATGGTGAGAGGTCCGTGACCGCGCTGGCGATAAGCGGCCGCGAACGCTTCGATTGCGCTGCGCTCGGACGGCGCGAGGCCCGGCTGACCGGCGACGACACCGACATTGAGCGTCGCGACATCTGTCTCAACCGAGATCGGATGCGTGTAGTTCGCGTCGTACTGGGCGTCCTCGATGCCATTGAAGCCACCGCAACCCGCGAGACCCGCGGCCAGCGCGACGGCGATACCCCTGGCAGCATTCCTGACGATCAGCTTTGCCATTTCATTCATCCTTCGCGCTCAGTCCACAACGAAGCCGACAGGCCCCTGCAGCGTTTCCTTGCCGGGTACGGCGCCACGCGTGCCATAGGTTGCGTTCAGCTTGCCCATCAGGATCGTGTCCATATCGCTTGCCGGCGCATAACCGTCCGTCGGCAGCACGAGATTCTTGCGGGACGTCGGATCGACGAGATAAGGCGTCACGATCACGACGAGCTCCGTTTCGTTCTTCTGGTAGTCCCGGCTGCGGAAGAGCTGGCCGAGAACGGGCACATCCTTCGCGCCCGGCACCCCGTCGATGTTCTGCCGGGTCGTATCGGAGAGAAGACCGGCCATCACCAGCGAGCCGCCGCTCGGCAGCTCAAGCGTCGTCTCGGCGCGGCGCACCTTGAGGGCCGGAACCGTGACGCCGCTACCGTCGGAGCCCTGGAACACGAAGGCGCCGTCGGAGGAGAGCTCGCTCACTTCCGTCGAAATCTTCAGGCTGATGCGGCCTTCGCTCAAGACGACCGGCGTGAAGTTCAGGCCGACACCGAAGGGCTTGAATTCGATCTGCACGTTGCCATCGCGGTCGCGCGATGTCGGAACCGGAAACTCGCCGCCTGCGAGGAACTTCGCCGACTCGCCCGAAATCGCGGTCAGGTTCGGCTCGGCAAGCGTGCGCAGGATGCCGTCGCGCTCAAGTGCGCGCAGAGCGCCCTCGATGCTGTCGTTGCCGCTGGTGAAGCCGGTGCCATCCGTCGAGAGTCCGCCGAGGGACTGCCCCTGAAGGCTGAACGAGTTGGATGTCGCAAGCCGAAGCGCGAAGTCGCCGAAATCGGCAGCACTCGAAAGATCGACGCCAAGCTGCTTGATGACGCTGCGCTGCATTTCGGCAACGGTCACCTTGAGCATCACCTGCTCCTTGCCTTCGATGCCGAGCATGTTGAGGACGTTGTCCTTGTCGACGCCGATGTAGCGTGCCGCGAGATCCTGGGCCTTGCTGGCCTCGCTGGCACTCGACACCATGCCCGACAGCACAACGTGGTCGTTGATCGACTCGACATCGATCCGCGCGCCGGGGAAATACTCGCGCAACGAGTCGCGCAGGCCGCTAAGGTCGCGCGCCACGCGGATTTCAAGATTGAGAATCTGCTGTCCGTTTTCATTGAAGAAGAATGCGTTGGTCTGGCCGACGGCGAGACCAATGAGGTAAGTCCGCTTGTTGGTGCGCACCACCGCGTCCACGATCGCCGGGTTGGAAACGAGCACATCGCGCGCCGCCACGGGCAGTTCGACAATAGCCGCCTTGTTCAGGCCGAGCACAATGCTGCGCGAGGCCTGCCCCATACCGCCCTGATCGATCTTGACGAGGCGCGCGTCGCCGGCGTGCAAGCTTCCCCCTACCGGGGTGAGAGCGAGAGCGAGCGCACAAAGGATCGCGGCGAATGCCCGGCCGGGCCGGACTTTCCTCGCGGCTTTACCCGCCTTCAGCTTGTTCCACATCCTGTTCATGCCCAATCCCTCGCCTACTTCACACGCACAGACTGCGTGGTGCCGTAGCGCACAACCTTCACCACAGATCCGCCCAAATTACGCGTCGTATCGTCCGCCGCCGTCGACTCGCTGTCGGCCATGCTGCGCAAGGACAACGACAAAGGCCGATCGGACTGAGCAACAGCGACGAGCTCGACCTGCGCCGGTGTGAGCTCAAGTGTTGCCGTGCGGCCGACGACCACCTGTTCGCCGGCCTTTTCATTAAAGCGCTGGTCGATCGCGAGAACGCGAACGTTGCGCAGAAGGGTCTGTCCCTTCCCGACATCGACGACGTCCACCCGATCGTTCGGCAGGATGAAGCCGCCCGCGCTCGTTTCCGGCGTGATGGCGATGGCCGCGGCCCGCATGCCGGGTTCGATCAGCGCGGACATGAAACCCGCGCCGGAAAGCGTCACGAGCTTCTCGGCGGTTACCGGTTCTCCGCTCAG
>JACIYQ010000284.1 GCA_014359855.1 Parvibaculum sp. | reverse complement strand
GGCGTGCGCGCGGACGATCTGGGCGCCGTGCCGCTGATGGCGCTGATGGAACGCAACCCGGATGTGAACTGGGAACGGGTGGACGATGTGATCTTCGGCTGCGCGAACCAGGCGGGCGAGGACAACCGCAACGTCGCGCGCATGTCGGCGCTGCTGGCGGGGCTGCCGGAGACGGTGCCGGGTTCGACGATGAACCGGCTTTGCGGTTCGGGCATGGATGCGGTCGGCACCGCGGCGCGGGCGATCAAGGCGGGCGAAGCGGGGCTCATGATCGCGGGCGGCGTGGAAAGCATGTCGCGCGCGCCTTTCGTGATGGGGAAGGCGACGGCGGCGTTTTCGCGCGATGCCGAGATATACGACACGACGATCGGCTGGCGTTTCGTGAACCCGCTGATGAAGCGGCAGTATGGCGCCGACTCCATGCCGGAGACGGCGGAGAACGTCGCCGAGGATTTCCAGATTTCGCGCGAGGACCAGGACGCTTTTGCATGGCGGAGCCAGCAGCGCGCGGGCGCGGCCATCGCGGCCGGCCGGCTCGCGGCGGAGATCGTGCCCGTGACCATCGCCAGCCGGAAAGGCGAGACGGTGGTGAGTGCCGACGAGCATCCGCGCCCCGAGACGACGCTCGAGGCGCTGGCGAAGCTGAAAGCGCCTTTCCGCGAGGGTGGCACGGTGACGGCGGGCAATGCGTCGGGCGTCAATGACGGCGCCTGCGCTCTCGTCATCGCGTCGGCGGAAGCGGCGGAAGCGAACGGGCTTCGCCCTCGCGCGCGAATCGTCGCCATGGCGACGGCAGGTGTACCGCCGCGCATCATGGGCATCGGCCCCGCGCCCGCGACGCGCAATGTGCTCGAGAAGACGGGATTGAACATCGGCGATATCGACGTGATCGAGCTGAACGAGGCGTTCGCCTCGCAGGGGCTGGCCGTGATGCGCGATCTCGGGCTGCCCGACGATGCCGACCACGTGAACCCCAATGGCGGTGCGATCGCGCTTGGCCACCCGCTCGGCATGAGCGGCGCGCGGCTTGTGACGACGGCAATGTACGAACTCGAAAGGCGGCAGGGCCGCTACGCGCTTTGCACCATGTGCATCGGCGTGGGGCAGGGCATTGCCATGGTCATTGAGAGGGTGTGAGGCTTTCCGAAGCAATCCGGGGGCCGGTTGCCCGGTGCTTGCCGCTCCCGGATTACTCGTCGGCCTGACGGCCTCCTCGCAATGACGGTTTGACTAGAATCCCAAAGCCAGTTGCACGAGGCTTGGTCTCGTGACGAGGCCCGCTTCGGCGCGTTTCGGCGCCTTGCGGGCGGGAGCGCGGCGGGGTTTGGACGGTTTGGGGGCCACCGCTTCCATGCGGGCGGCTGCCGGCTTCGCGGCCCTGACGGGCTTTCCCTTGCGCATATGCGGCAGGACGCGCGGGCGGCGAACGAGAGCCAGCAGGTGACGGTCCGGGAAGAGGCAAACACGGTCGAGCCGCCAGGCGACGCCGCGCACCTCTTCTGCCGGGATCATCGGATCGACGTCTTCCCACGAGTATTCCACGACAGGTGCCAGCGCGGTGATGGGCGGGGCAGAATCCTCGTCCGTACACGTCTCTTCATCTGCCCGCTCCTCGTCTTCCGGCAGGGGGGCGACCAGCAGGAGGACATCCTCCCCCGTCTCTTCGTCCGCTTCTTCCTCCGCGACGAGCGCAAGAACGGGGGGCATCCAGCGCGCAAGTTCGTCGGGCGCCAGAGGGCGGCAGAGATGCGTACCCTGCGCCGCGGTGAAACCGAGTGCGGGAAGGGCGAGGAGCGTCGTTTCGTCCTCGACGCCAACGGCGGTCGCCGCGAGGCCGCGCGAGGCTGCGAGCGAAACGCGTTTGCCGACGAAGCCGAGGCCGGTGCCCTTCAGGCGGCGCGCGAACTGGATGATCGAGGCGCCGCCGATCTTTACCTCGTCGAAATAGGCGGTGGAAAGAACATCGTCGGGCACGATGATCGCGCCGCCGCCGTCGAGCGCCGTGCGGAAGCCGAGGCGGCGCAGGGTCGAAAGAACGAGTTGCGCTTCTTCGCCGTGACGCGCGAAGGCGCCCTCCGGCACTTCGAGGATGAAGGAAGCGGGATCGAGGCCGCGCTCGCCGACGATTTCATCGAGTGCGCCGGGGAGGCCCATGTCGGCGAGATCGGAGGGGCCGAGATTGATCGAGAGCGGCCAGTCGCGGCCGGCAGCACGCCAGGCGAAAACGATGTCCGCGGCGGCGCGCGCGACGAAGCGGGTCAGTTCACCGGAGCGCTCGCGCTGTTCAAAGAAGGACAGGAAGAGGCCGGGTGGCAGCAGGCCATAGTCCGGATGATTCCAGCGAACATAAGCTTCCGCGCCCAGAATCGCGTTGCCGGCCAGGGAAATTTTCGGCTGGCAGACAAGAAAAAGGTGCCCTGCCTCGAAGGCGAGGTCGATGTCGCGATTGGTCAGGCGAAAAGAACTACTGTACATCTCGTTTCCGAACGACGCCGGTGCCGGTAGGGAATGAGGGTCACCCCGTGCCCCTTTCCGAGTGCTTAACCAGCGGCGAAGAGTGGCGGACAGAGTCGCCAAAAGATAAAAACAATGCTTCGAATTGAAGCAAAGGAGATTTGCGATGAGTGAGGCAGGAGCGAAAGCGGGCGCAAGTGCGCTCATTCCGGCGGCCACGATCCTTTTGTTGCGGGATGGCACAGAAGGGCTCGAGGTCTTCATGGTGGTGCGGCATCACCAGATCGACTTCGCGAGCGGGGCGCTCGTCTTTCCGGGCGGCAAGATAGACAAGCTCGACATGGCGCCCGGCGTGCGGGAACGCGCGGACGGCATGGAAGGGCTCGACGACTGGGAATTCTCCATGCGCGTGGCGGCGATCCGCGAAGCCTTCGAGGAATCGGGCGTGCTGCTGGCGCGCAACGAGCGGACGGGCAGCGTTGTCGATGCCGGACGGCTCAAGACGCTGGAGCGATTTCGCGACCCGCTCAACAAGGGTGAACTGGGTATCGCCGAGTTTCTCGCGAATGAGGGGCTGCGGCTTGCGGGCGACATGCTGACGCCGTTTGCGCACTGGATCACGCCGAACATGATGCCGAAGCGTTTCGACACGCGCTTCTACCTGGCGAATGCGCCGGAAGACCACCTTGCGGTGCATGACGGGTCGGAGTCGGTCGACAGCGTGTGGATCAGGCCGGCGCAAGCGCTGAAGGAAGCGGATGCCGGAAAGCGCACCATCATCTTCCCGACACGGATGAATGTGGAGAAGGTCGGGCGCAGCCCCAGCGTCGCACATGCGATCGAGACGGCGCGCATGACGCCGGTCGTGACCGTCGAGCCGCAGGTGACGAAGAACGAGAAGGGCGAGCCGGTGCTGAGGATTCCCATCGAGGCGGGATATTCGGTGACGGAGGCGCCACTATCGGCGGCGGAGAATGTCGCGAAGCCGAAGGCGGGGTGATGGGTGGTTGCCAATCACCATACATAACCGTCACGGCCCGATTTATTCGGGCCGTCCACGTCTTGGCGGCAGTCCCGAAGAGAAGAAAGACGTGGATGGCCCGGACAAGCCGGGCCATGACGATCTAAAGAGATTTAGTTGGTTTGGTCTCCGAATAGTATTGCTCGGAGATTGCCGATGTCTTTTGGACTCGAACTGTGGCCTCTTTCATCTCGCATAACTTCGTAGAGCTTCAAAAGTTTAGCGCGAGCTGCGGGGTCTGCAGTGTGGGCACCGGCGCGACCGAAATCGGCCAAAGCTGCAATGACTTCGGGGCTTCCATAAATCGCAATTCGGCTTTTAGCATCTGCTGCCCGTGCGTTCAGTTGTGACGTTGCGACGATGTCATTTCGCTTTATATGAGCAGCCTCGGCAACACAGCGAAGATAATCCACATAAGCTTGGATTTTGAGTGCGCTTAGTTCTCTCTTCGTGTCAGAAGCCCGCGAAAGGAAGTGATTTAAAAGTGCGCCCACAATCAGAGTAATGACAGGTAGAACAAGGACTAGCGAATTCTGAGTCATTAGTCTGAGTTTCCTATGTGACAGGACTCAATACAAAAATTGCTCGGTGATGATGCGTTCCTCGAGGCCGTGGCCGGGGTCGAAGAGCATCAGCATGTCGATGCTTCCATCTTCTTCAACATGGACGTCGCACACCTGACGGAACTCGGTGTGGTCGGCGACGGCGCTGACGGGGCGCTTGCCTGCTTCCAGAATTTCGAAACGCACCTTCGCGCGATGCGAAAGGAGCGCACCGCGCCAGCGGCGGGGGCGGAAGGCACTGATTGGCGTGAGCGCGAGGAGGGCGGCGTCGATGGGAACGATGGGCCCCTGCGCCGACAGGTTGTAGGCGGTGGAACCGGCGGGCGTCGCCACCAGCACGCCGTCGCAGACGAGTTCTTCCATGCGCGTCTTGCCGTCGATGGAAATACGAATCTTCGCCGCCTGATAGGTTTCGCGGAAAAGCGCGACCTCGTTGATCGCCAGCGCTTCGGCCGTGCTGCCATCGGCAAGCGTCGCACGCATGCGCAAGGGATGGATGGTGGCGCATTCGGCGGCGGCGAGACGCTCCTTCAGATTGTCGTCGCGATATTCGTTCATGAGGAAGCCGACCGATCCCCGGTTCATGCCGTAGATGGGGGTGCGGCGGTTCATGTATCGATGGAGGGTCTGGAGCATGAGACCGTCGCCACCAAGCGCGACGATGACGTCCGCCTGCTCCGGGGCGGTATCGCCATAGCGCTCGCTCAGCGTTTTTTTTGCGGCCCTCGCTTCGGGCACATCCGTCGCCACAAAGGCGATCTTCTCGAATTTCATCGTCTTCCCCTCAAGGGCGGCCGGACATTTCTCCGAATGAATCGGTAAATTATCCGCAGGCACAAGGAGGTAAGCACATGGGCGGAGATACGCAAGCCGGGGATTGGGACTATTCCGAAGGCGGGACGTGCCGGGTCACCCGCCGGTGAGCGACATGTGGCGCGCGACGGCGGGGCGGTTGTGCTCGCGGTCGATGATGAAGTCGTGGCCCTTGGGCTTGCGGGCGATCGCTTCGTCGATGGCGGCGTCGAGGAGGTCGTCCGCTTCGCTCGCGCGCAGCGGGGCCCGCAGGTCTGCCGCATCGTCCTGGCCGAGGCACATATAAAGCGTGCCCGTGCAGGTGAGGCGGACGCGATTGCAACTTTCGCAGAAATTATGCGTGAGCGGCGTGATGAAGCCGAGCTTGCCGCCGGTTTCGGCAACGCGGACATAGCGCGCGGGGCCGCCGGTGCGCTCGGCGAGAGGTTCGAGCGTCCAGCGCTCCGCCAGCGAGTGGCGCAGCTGGGAGAGCGGCAGGTACTGGTCCGTGCGGTCGCCGTCGATGTCGCCGAGCGGCATGGTTTCGATCAGCGTGAGATCGTGGCCTTGCCCATGCGCCCATTCGATGAGCGCGGGTATTTCGGCATCGTTGACGCCCTTGAGCGCGACGGCGTTGATCTTGACCTTGAGCCCCGCGCGCGTCGCGGCGGCGATGCCATCCAGCACCTGGGGGAGGCGGCCCCAGCGCGTGATCTGCTGGAAGAGGGGTTCGTCCAGCGTGTCCAGCGAGACGTTGATGCGGCGGACGCCGGCGGCATAGAGGTCGCCGGCATGGCGGGCGAGCTGGCTGCCATTGGTGGTCAGCGTCAGTTCGTCGAGCGCGCCGGTTTCGAGGTGGCGGCCGAGGGAACGGATGAGCGTCATCACATCGCGGCGGACAAGGGGCTCGCCACCCGTGAGGCGGAGCTTGCGGACGCCTTTTGCGACGAAGGCGGAGCAGACGCGGTCGAGTTCTTCGAGCGTCAGCAGGGCGGGCTTCGGCAGGAAGTTCATGTGCTCCGACATGCAATAGACACAGCGGAAGTCGCAACGGTCCGTCACCGAGACGCGCAGATAGGTGACCGCCCGGCCATGCGGGTCGATCATCTGCTTTTCCGGCATCTGCGGCGCTGCGGGGGCCTCGGGAAGGGGCTGTTCCATGTCCATGACCGGAATATAGCAACTGGTCAGCCGGATTTCGCCCCTTTGTGCGATGGGGTTTTGTATGGGCCCCGGGCGGGTTAGCCTCTGCGCCGGCAAGAGACCCCGGGGGAGGCCCATGGCGGACTACATTCTTTCCATCGATCAGGGCACGACGAGCACGAGGGCGCTGCTGTTCGACCGGTCGGGCTCGCCGATGCGGGTGCGGCAGAAGGAGTTGCGCCAGATATTTCCGCGCGATGGCTGGGTGGAGCATGACGCGGAGGAGATCTGGGCGGCGACGCTGGAGGTCTGCCGGGGGGTGCTGACGAGCGGGACGACGGCGGAGAATATCGCCGCCATCGGCATCACCAACCAGCGCGAGACGACCGTGCTCTGGGACCGGGCGAGCGGCAAGCCCGTGCACAATGCCATCGTCTGGCAGGACCGGCGCACCGCCGCCTTCTGCGCGAAGCTGAAGGAGGAGGGGAAGGAGGCCACCGTCCAGGCGAAGACGGGGCTGCTGCTCGATCCTTATTTTTCAGGGACGAAACTGCGCTGGCTTCTCGACAATGTGGAGGGCGCGCGGGCGAAGGCCGAGAAGGGCGACCTCTGCTTCGGCACGATCGATAGCTGGCTCATCTACAAGCTCACCGGCGGCAAGAGCCACGTCACCGACGCGACGAACGCCTCGCGGACGCTGCTCTTCAATATCGGGACGAACGAGTGGGACGACGAGCTGCTCAAGCTCTTCGGCATTCCGCGCGGCGTGTTGCCGGAGGTGCTCGACTGCTGCGCGGATTTCGGCGTGGCGGAGAAGGAATTGCTCGGCGCGGCGATCCCGGTGGCGGGGGTTGCGGGCGACCAGCAGGCGGCGACGGTGGGCCAGGCCTGTTTCGAGCCGGGGCTGATGAAATCGACTTACGGGACGGGGTGCTTCGCGGTGCTGAATACGGGCAAGCGGCGCGTCGAAAGCCGCAACCGGCTGCTCGGCACCATCGCCTACCGGATCGGCGGGGAGACGACTTATGCGCTTGAAGGCTCGATCTTCATGGCGGGCGCGATCGTGCAGTGGTTGCGCGACGAGATGAAGCTGATCGACAGTTCCGCCGAAAGCGAGGCGATGGCGCGGGATGCGAACCCGGCATCGGGCGCCGTACTGGTGCCGGCCTTCACGGGGCTTGGCGCGCCTTACTGGGAACCCGATGCGCGCGCGGCGCTGTTCGGCATGACGCGGGACACGGGCGGACGCGAGATCGTGCGGGCGGCGCTCGAAAGCGTCTCCTACCAGACGCGCGACCTGATGGACGCGATGGGCGCCGACATGAAGGCGGCGGGGCTGACGAGCCCGCAGGCGCTGCGCGTCGATGGCGGCATGGTGGCGAATACATGGTTCGCGCAGAACCTCGCCGACATTCTGGCGCGGCCGGTGGAGCGGCCGGAAGTCACCGAGACGACGGCGCTGGGTGCGGCCTATCTCGCGGGCATGCAGACGGGCTTTTATGGCGACATGGGCGATGTAGCGACGCACTGGCGCTGCGAGCGGGCATTTGCGCCGGAGATGGCGGAGAGCGAGCGGGCGGAGCGATATCAGCGGTGGCAGGGATATGTGCGGAGGGTGATCGGGTGATGAGTGTGTCACCGTTCCTTCTCCGCCATGACCCGCTTTATGCGGGTCATCCACGCCTTTGCGAAAGCCGATGCAAAAGGAAGACGTGGATGGCCCGGACAAGCCGGGCCATGACGGAACTGGGTTTTGGGGCTGAAGAGGGAAATTCCTGTTCCAACCCGCTATAGTGGCGTCCAAGAACGATCCCGGGAGGATGGCATGGCGCCGGACGATCTCATTCAGAAGTTGAAGGCGGCGCTGGGCGATGCCGGTGTGCTGACCGGCAAGGATGCCGAAGAGAAGGCCGCGGGCGGCTGGAGCAAGCTCGGCGTGCCGGCTGCGGTGCTGCGGCCCGCGAGCACGGAAGAAGTGTCCAAGGCGTTGAAGCTCTGCCATGCGGCGGGCGAGGGCGTGGTGCCCTGGGGCGGCAAGACGGGGCTCGTCGAAGGCGGCGAGGCGGACGGGCATATCGCGCTGTCGCTCGAACGCATGAACAAGATCGAGGAGATCGACACGCTGGGCGGTACGATCAGCGTGCAGGCGGGCTGCGTGCTGCAGACGGTCTGCGAGGCGGCGGATGCGAAGGGGCTGATTTTCCCGCTCGATCTCGGCGCGCGCGGCTCGGCGACCATCGGCGGCAATATCTCGACCAATGCTGGCGGCAACCGCGTGATCCGCTACGGGATGACGCGCGACATGGTGCTCGGGCTCGAGGCGGTGCTGGCGGACGGCACGGTGATGACGTCGATGAACAAGCTCATCAAGAACAATGCGGGCTACGACCTGAAGCACATGTTCATCGGCTCGGAGGGCACACTCGGCGTCGTGACGCGGGCGGTGCTTCGCGTCTGGCCGAAGCCGAAGTCGCAGGATACGGGCTTTGTAGCGGTGGAAAGCTTCGAGCAGTTGCCGAAATTCCTGCGTCACATGGAGCGCGCACTTGGCGGCACGCTCTCGGCCTTCGAAGTGATGTGGGAGGATTTCTACAAGCTGGTGACGATGGAGCCCGCAAAGGGGAGGCCCGTGATCGCGCATGGTCATCCCTATTATGTGCTGGTCGAATCCATGGGCGGCGACCAGGAGGCCGACAGCGCGCGTTTCGAAGCGGCGATGATGGAGGCGCTGGAGGCGGGCGAGATATCGGATGCCGTGATCGCGAAGAGCCAGGCGGAACGCGATGCGATGTGGGCGCTCAGGGACGATGTGGGGCAGGTGGTGCACACCTATCCGATGTTCACCTTCGATGTGAGCCTCAAGATCGCGGATATGGAAAGCTATATCGCCGAGGTGAAGCAGGGGCTCGCCGCGAAATGGCCGGATAGTTCGCTGATGGTGTTCGGGCATCTGGGCGACGGGAACCTGCATGTGATCCCCGGGCGCTTCCCTGACGCGAACAAGGAGACGCGGCGCGGCGTGGAAGCCATCGTCTATGGCGAGTTGCGCAAGCGCAGCGGTTCCGTCTCGGCGGAGCACGGGATCGGGCTCGAAAAGCGGCCTTATCTCGACTGGTCGCGCTCGGCCGAGGAAGTGGCGCTGATGCAGATGCTGAAGCGGACGCTCGATCCGAAGAACATTCTCAATCCCGGCAAGGTGTTCGAACCGGTTCCACAGGCGAAGGCGGCGGAATAGGCGCGTTTGCAGCCGGGGGGTGGGACGTGGCAGACTGACCGGAACGATGAATCCGGTTTTCACGAGTTCAGAGGAAGGCGATCCCCCATGTCGGTAGCGGAGGATTTCAGCGGCGTTGCAGTGCGCGATCAGGTTTCGGATTATGCGGTGAACCCGGCGGGCTTCACGATCCACAGCGCGGTGCATATGTCGGTGCCGGAGGCGAATGCGGTGATCCATACGCATTCGGATGATGGCGTGGCGGTGTCGGCGCAGGCGGACGGGCTGCTGACGGCGGGCGCCACCTGCGCCGACGCTTTCCTGCGCCTCTATTTCCTTGAGCGGGCCTGCACCATGCAGGTGCGTGCACTTTCCGGCGGCGTGAAACTCACCATGCCGAACCAGGGCGTGCCGGAGAAGGCCGCCGACCAGGGCATGTTCCACAAGAAGCACGGCATCGGCAAACTCGCCTGGCCGGCGCTTCTGCGCACGCTCGACCGGGTCGATCCGTCCTATCGCGATTGATCGCGCCGGCCGGAGCCTCGTGCGCTCCAACGCCATTCCAATCCGGATGCGGGCTTTCGTCTGGCCCCGCATCTCTCACGCATTGAAAGAGGTCCGTCCATGGTGAAGTTCGGTGTGGGGCAGCCGGCGCGGCGCGTCGAGGATGTCCGGCTTGTGTCGGGAAAAGGACGCTATACGGACGATATTTCGCTGCCGGGCCAGGCCTATGCGG
>JACIYQ010000283.1 GCA_014359855.1 Parvibaculum sp. | reverse complement strand
GCCTACTGGATGACGGTGAACTATCGCGAGGCATACAAGATGCACGCCTCGAACGGCATCCTCTTCAATCATGAAGGACCGACACGCGGCGAGACCTTCGTCACGCGCAAAATCACGCGAGCGGTTGCCGCAATCGAGCGCGGGGTGCAGGACCGTCTTTATCTCGGAAATCTCGACGCCACGCGCGACTGGGGACATGCGCGCGATTATGTGGAAGGCATGTGGCGAATCCTGCAGCAGAAGGAACCCGACGACTACGTGCTTGCGACAGGTGAGACGCATTCGGTTCGTGAGTTCGCGGAACTCGCCTTCGGGCATATCGGACGGCCGATTGAATGGATCGGTCATGGTGTCGACGAAAAGGGCGTTTGCGCGAAAACGGGAAAGATCCTGATCGAGATCGATCCCGCCTATTTCCGGCCAACGGAAGTGGAGACGCTTCTTGGAGATCCGGCGAAGGCGCATCGTCGTCTCGGCTGGCGGCACAAGACGAGCTTCCCCGAGCTGGTTGCAGAGATGGTCGAAAGCGATCTTGCGCTGCTCAGCGAGGAAACGGGCGTGCTTGAAACGGCGGAGCAGCATTCGCGGGCGCAGATCAAATGGAGTGCCGCCGGTGCATAAGGAACCATTATACAGCCTGAAGGGCAAAAGCGTTTGGGTCGCCGGCCATAGGGGCATGGTGGGATCGGCCATCGCCGATCGCCTCGGGAAGGAGGATTGCGAAATTCTCGCAGTCTCCCGACGCGAGGTCGATTTGAGGCGAGCCGAGCAGGTCGAGGCGTGGATGGAGCGCATGCGGCCGGACGCCGTTGTTCTCGCGGCCGCCCGCGTTGGTGGCATCTTCGCAAACGATTCCAACCCGGCGGACTTCATATACGACAACCTCATGATCGAGGCGAATGTCGTAGATGCCGCCCGCCGGTTCGACGTCGAGAAGCTCGTCTTTCTCGGTTCCTCCTGCATCTATCCGCGGCTTGCCGCGCAGCCGATATCGGAAAGTGCGCTTCTCTCCGGTCCGCTGGAGAAGACGAACGAGTGGTATGCGATTGCGAAGATCAGCGGCGTCAAGCTCTGCCAGGCCTACAGACGGCAGCACGGGTGCGATTTCATCTCCGCGATGCCGACCAATCTCTACGGGCCACGTGACAATTTCGACCTGATGACGAGCCATGTTCTGCCTGCTCTGATTGCAAAGGCACATGTGGCGAAGGAGGAGCGGGCGGCGTCTCTCGATGTATGGGGCTCCGGCTTGCCGCGACGGGAGTTTCTCTATGTGGACGATGCGGCGGATGCGGTCGTGCACCTGATGAAGCACTATTCGGGCGAGGAGCATGTGAACATCGGCACGGGTGTCGACCTGCCGATTGCGGATCTCGCCCAGCTTGTTTGCGACGTGGTGGGCTTCCGGGGCGCGTTGAGGTTCGACGTATCGAAGCCCGACGGCACGCCACGGAAACTGCTCGACGTAAGCCGGATTGCGGAGCTCGGCTGGAGGCCGCGCGTCTCTCTCGAGGAAGGTATCGAGAGAACTTATCTCTGGTACCTGCAGAACCAGGCGGGACCTCGCGTGCGGGCACATGTCGAAGCGTGATCCGAACCGCTATATCGGCATCGATCATCTGCATGACGATCTGGCGGGCCGCTCGACCCGGGGCGGCGCCGTAACCATCTTCGCCCAGATCGTCAAGGTGGTCGTCCAGCTCGGGACGATCGTGATCCTGGGGCGTCTGCTCAATCCGCATGCCTTCGGCTTGATCGCGATGGTGGCGGTGGTGCTGACTTTCGTGGAGGCGTTCAAGGATCTCGGTCTTTCGACGGCGACGATTCAGCGCCAGCACATTACTCATGGGGATGTCAGCACCCTGTTCTGGGTGAATGCTTCGCTCGG
>JACIYQ010000282.1 GCA_014359855.1 Parvibaculum sp. | reverse complement strand
CACCGAGATGAGCTGCGCCGCCTGCATCGGCGAAACTTGTGCCGCACTCACCCCGTAATAGTGTCGCGCGGCGGCTTCCACCCCATATATGCCGGGTCCGAATTCGATCACGTTGAGATAGAGCTCGAGAATCCGCTTCTTGCCGAGCAGCGCCTCCAGCCACACCGTGATATAGGCCTCGCCCCCCTTGCGGATGAAGGTCCGCCCTGGCCACAGAAAAAGGTTCTTGGAGGTCTGCATGCTGATGGTGCTCGCCCCGAGGAGATATCCCCCCCTTTTGTAGCGTTCGAGCGCCGTGTCCACGGCCTCCCAGTCGAAGCCGCCATGCTGGCAGAACTTGCCGTCTTCGGCCGCGATCGCGGCGCGTTGCAGGTGCGGGGATATCTCGGAAAGAGGCCGCCAACTCTTTGAAATGCCATGACCTTCCGCGAGCCTTATGAGCATCAGCGGCGTCGCCGGCGGCGGCACCACCGCATAGAAAAGGATCGCGATGGCCGGCCCGAAAAAGAGCAGGATCAATACCTGCACCAGGACACGGCTTATCCCCGCCGCAAGGCTCGGCCTTTCCGGCGCCTCGTCCTCATCTGCCCTGAGGCGGTCGCCGCCCGGCCCTTCTGGTCTGAAGTCATGGCTCACGGCGCGATCATCGGTAAGCCGCGCCGCCCGCACAAGACCCCGCCCCTGAAAAAGCAAGGAAGACAGTCCATTTTTGTGTCGCCGCCTTCAGGAATGCGGCACAATATCACACTTAAATTTCGGGTTTTATCTCCGATATTCTCCCCAACATCTATTGTCCGGGACGAGGCACATGAACCCCGAAGTGAAAGCCTTCTTCGACGAAACGACGTCGACCGTCACCTATGTCGTGACGGACCCCGAAACGCGTCATGCGGCGATCATCGACGGCGTGGCCGACTACGATCCGGTTACCGGCGCTCTGAGCCACAAATCGGCGGGCAAGGTGATCGATTTCGTGAAGGCGGAGGGCCTCACGGTCGATTGGGTGCTCGACACGCACGCCCATGCCGACCACCTCACCGCAACGCCCTACCTGCAACAGAAGCTCGGCGGCAAGACCGGCATCGGTGAACACATCTCGGACATCCAGTCGCACTGGCGCAACGTCTTTGACATGCCCTATGTCGCTGCGGACGGAACGCCCTACGACCGCCTGTTCGCCGATGACGACACCTTCGCCATCGGAAAGCTGGATGTGCGCGTCATCCACACGCCCGGTCATACAGCTGCCGACGTCACCTATGTGACCGGCAATGCGGCCTTTGTGGGCGACACGCTTTTCATGCCAGACTACGGCACTGCCCGCACGGATTTCCCCGGCGGCAATGCGCATACGCTTTATGCATCGATCCGGAAGATCCTGGCCTTGCCCGGCAAGACCCGCGTCTTTGTCGGCCACGACTACCTGCCGGAATCCCGCAAGGAATACCGTTGGGAATCGACGGTCGAGGAACAGCGAAAATCGAACAAGCACGTCCATGAAGGCATGAGCGAGGCGGATTTTGTGAAGCTTCGCGAGGAGCGGAATGCAAAGCTCGGCACGCCGCGCCTGCTTTATCCTTCGCTGCAGGTGAACATCCGCGGCGGCATCCTGCCCGAACCCGAGAGCAATGGCGCCATCTACATGAAGACGCCGGTCAAGCAGGTGAACTGACCGGCTGCCTTCGCCTATTCTCCGCGCAGCTTCTTCACGCCGAGAAATCGCATGGCGATGCGCTCGTATGTCGGCTCGCTCTTTCCCTTGCGGACCTTTCGCAGAAAATATTTCTCGAACGCAATCTTCGCGAGGTGGACCCAGTAGCCCTGCCCCGCCCAGTTGACGTTGCGCGGCGGGATTTGCGGCAGGGCGATGAAGGCAACGCCGTCATTCCCGAAATCGGCGAGACAAACCGCGTTCCAAGTCGCCTCCTTCTTGGGCTCGCGGCCATCGATGACCTCGCGGATATTCTGCGCGACGGCCGTCACCATCGATTCGATCATGTAACCCGTCTTCGGCACGCCGACAGGCACCGGTGTACTCTCGAACGGCGGAATCGCGACACAGACGCCTATGCCATAAATATTTGAATAGCGGGGGTTCTGCTGATGCCGGTCGACCAGCACGAAACCTCGCGGATTGGCCAGCCCCTCAACAGGCTCCCCGTCTTCGTCGAACAGGCAGCGAACGCCGCGAAACGCCGGAATCATCATGTTGAGGCGCGATGGCAGTTCGTGAACCTTGCGTACGCCGCCATCCTCGGCGATTTCGCTGACGACGACCTTGTCGGCATCGACACGGTCCACGCGCGCATTCGTAATCCATTTGATGTCGCGGTCGCGCAGGACAGACTCCAGCAATCCCTTCGTATCTCCGACGCCGCCAAGACCGAGATGGCCGATATAGGGCTCAGACGTGATGAAGGTGATGGGAACACGGTCGCGGATGCGGCGCTTGCGCAAGTCCGTATTCACAAGCATCGCGAACTCGTAGGCAGGGCCGAAACAGGATGCGCCCTGCACGGCACCCACGACCACCGGCCCCGGATCCTTGCAGAAAGCCTCCCACTTCCGCGCCAGATCGGCTGCATGGTCGACATGACAGACGGAGGAACTGTTCTGCGAGGGCCCAAATCCCTCGATCTCGTCGAAGGCCAGCTCCGGGCCTGTGGCTATTACGAGATAATCGTATTCGATCGTGCTGCCGTCACCGAGATCCACGGCGTTCTCCGCAGGGCGTATCCTTCGCGCACCCGCCGCCGAGAAGGAAATACCGAATTTCGCAAAAGTCTCCGGCAGATGGATCTTGATGTCCTCCGGCTTGCGCCACATGACTGCAACCCAGGGATTGGACGGCACGAAGTGAAACCACGGTGTATCCGAGACGACCGTAATCTCCGCATCGGCACCAAGCGTTTCGCGCAGCTCATACGCCGCTGACGTTCCACCGATACCCGCTCCCAGAACGACGATTTTCTTGCGCATTTTTCTCTCCAGACGGGAAAGGCCGCAGCGTTCCCCTGCCTCGTTGTCAGAAGGCGCTGGCGGACTTGAGGCCCAGCTTTTTGAAAATCATCGCTGCGGGACAGAACCCGGTGAAAGACGCCTGGAGCAGGTTGAGCCCCACGAAGGCCGTCAGCAGCAGCCAATAGGTGCTGTGAACCTGGCTCAGCACGAGGCTGATCAACACGACGAAGCCTGCGAACGCCATGACGGCGCGATCGATCGACATTGCCATTCTCCCTTTGCCTTGCTCGTTGCCTGCCCGCCCGATATCCACCTTGGCCAATCTTGGGCCGGCGAGCCCCGCCGGAATATGATCTGGGTCAAATCCCCGGGTACCGGAGGGTGGTTGAATATCGAGGAAACACGATATATTTGTTTTTTCTAAATTAGCACCGAGTTATATTCCGGTCAAGACAACGCAACAACCCGGGGTCGTCATGACGGTTCGCCTTTTCCTCATCGCGGCAATGCTCTCGCTAGCCGGTGTGGCACCAGCTAGCGCGGACAAGGCAGAGGTAAGGCTGACATCCGTCAGCGACCGCAAGGCCGTCATCGCCACGGTGGAACCGGTGCACGAACTCTTCGCCAGGTCCCGGATTGCCGGCACGATCTCCACCATCGGCATAAAGGAAGGCGACAAGGTGAACGCCGGCGACAGCATCGCGGTCGTCGTCGACGAAAAGCTGATGTTGCAAATGAAGGCCGTTGAGGCGCGGATCGAGGCACAGGAGGCCGAATTTGAACAGGCACGCGTCGACTTCGAAAGAGCATCCTCCCTCAGAAAATCCGGCACCATCTCGCAGGCAACTCTCGATCAGGCACGCACCCGCTTCAACGTGGCCGAGCGGAACCTGCGCGCCCTGCGGTCTGACCGCCAGGTCATCGAGCAGCAATCCATCGAAGGTGCGGTTCTCGCCCCCGGCGCGGGACGCATACTGGACGTGCTGCTTCAGGAGGGCAGCGTCGTCATGGCGGGCGACAATGTCGCCAGATTGGCGACCGACAACTACATCCTCCGCATGCAGCTTCCCGAAAGGCATGCGCGCTTCCT
>JACIYQ010000281.1 GCA_014359855.1 Parvibaculum sp. | reverse complement strand
CAACAGAAGCTCATCCATAGAA
This sequence comes from Parvibaculum sp., assembly GCA_014359855.1. Lineage (GTDB taxonomy): Bacteria > Pseudomonadota > Alphaproteobacteria > Parvibaculales > Parvibaculaceae > Parvibaculum. Next base: position 9,244 of record JACIYQ010000281.1, on the reverse strand, counting down.
CACGGAGACGTCTAATGACGTTGAGAAACATTCTGCTGGCCGGCACGGCGATCGGCGCTGCCGCCTTCCTTGCGGCACCTGCTTTTGCCGCCAGCAACACCCAGGCTGAACTCGACGCCCTGAAGGCGCAGATCGAAGCGCTTCAGCGGAAAGTCGACGATGTCGAAATCCAGCATGGCAACGCGATCAAGTCGCTTGAAGAGCGCAAGAGCGATGTCATCGTCGGCCTGAAGAATGGCCGCCCCTCCTTCGAGTCGGCCGACGGCAACTTCACCTTCGAACTCTCCGGCCGCGCCCATCTCGACTGGGGTGGTTACGACCAGGACGACAACAGCGAAGCCAACTTCGGCGGCCTCGGCAACAACATGAACTTCCGCCGCGCCATTATAGGCGCCAGCGGTACGCTGATGAAGGACTTCGCCTACGACCTCTCCTTCAACTTCGGCGACTCGGGCGACGAGAAGGCGGGCGAAGTCTACGAAGCCGCGCTGCACTATATCGGCATCGACGGCGTGAAGCTCAGCATCGGCGCGATCCAGCCGAAGCTCACGCTCGACGACTCGACCTCGTCGAACGACATCACCTTCATCGAGCGTGCGACGGCCGCGAACCTCATGACCGGTATCGGCGCGGGCGACGGCCGCATGGCAGTCGGCGGTGCGGGCAATACCGATAACTTCTTCGCTGCCGCCTATTACACAATGGGTTCGATCGGCGACACGGACGACGGCGACAGGTCGAACATCCTTGGCCGCGTCGCCTTCGCGACCTCGCCGAAGGAAGGCCCGAACTTCCATATCGGCCTGTCGGGCACCTATGCCGCAAATCTGGCCAACGATTCGATCAGCTTCGGCGACCGTCCGGAACTGCGCGTCGATCCAACCCGCATGATCAACACGACGTCGTTCGCCGCCGACAGCGCGCTCGCCTATGGTCCGGAACTCGCCTTCAACTACGGCCCGTTCCGCGCACAGGGTGAATACTACATCTACACCACCGACGGCCTTGCCGGTTCGCCCGATGCCGAGTTCGATGCCTGGTATCTGCAGGCCTCGTGGATCCTCACCGGCGAGTCCTACAAGTACAGCATGAGCAAGGCCGCCTATTCCGGCGTGAGCCCCGACAATCCGTTCCTTGCCGGCGGCGGCGCGGGTGCGTGGGAACTTGCGGCTCGCTACAGCAGCGCCGACCTCAACGACAACGACCTTGGCATTGGCGACCAGGGCGGCGAGCAGGACATCATCACGCTGGGCCTGAACTGGTATCCGAACAAGAACGTCCGCTTCATGCTCAACTACCTGAACGTGGACGTCGAAGATCGCGCGAATGTGGCGAACCCGAATTTCAGCCACGACGCGATCGCGCTGCGCACGCAGTTCACATTCTGAAAATTACGCTCGATCCGATCCTCGCAGATCAGTCAGGCGGCAGCCCCCGGTGGAGAAATCCACCGGGGGTTTTCTTTTGTGCGTCCGCGCCGGGGGCGGAGCAATCGCCGGGGGTTTTCTTATGCCCGGATGCGGGGACAAGTGCGGGCGTCTGTCATCGAAATGTCATCGAACTGTCAAACAGGCGCGGTTTATCCCCGCTGTGGCGGCGTTGCATGAGTGCGTGCAAAAATACAACGGCAGATATGCAACGGCACAAAAGCCACAGCACCGTCCGCGACCGGTGCCGATGAGCGACAGCGGGGATAAAGGGAGGGTTCAGTCGAGACCGAGCTTCCGGCGCTCCTCGGCCGCGAAGACGTAAGGCAGGGAGTAGAAGCCCGCAATGACCGCATCGCGCTGACCCGCCTGCGAGAGCACGTAGTCGAGGAAGGCCCTGCCCGCCTCGCTTTCCCCGCCGCGCAGATAGACGAAGCGGGCGAGCGGGTATTCCGCGCGCCAGGCGCTCGCCGCGCCGGGGGCGACGCAATCACCGCCGCCGGAAACCCGAAGCGCCTTCACGCCGTCGCCGCGATAGCCCGCGGGCGCGTAGCCGATGGCACCCGGCGCCGACGCGATGGTGTCGAGGAGCATGGAATAGCGCGCGACGCGCGTAACACCCGGCGCGAAGAGCGCGCCACGGAGGACGGCTTCGGCGAAGAAATCGCCCTCGCCCGGCCCTGCCTCGCGCGCAAGCGGCAAGGCGGGAGCGCCGCCTTCCCATTTCGGGCTTTCCTCCGTATAGAGACGGTTCAGCTTTTCGAGCGAAATGCAGGCGAGCGGGTTCTCCGCATGGACGAGAACGGCGACGGCTTCCACCGCCGCCTTGATCCGCACGCCGCCCTCGACGGGACCGGTGCGCAGCGCCACGCCCGGCTGCAACATGCGGAAACTTTCCGGCCAGAGGCGCATGAGGCTTGCCGGCGCGGGCGCGCCCTCGACCGATGCCTCGCCCGCGAGGCCCGGACGGGGCTCATAATCCGGGTAGCGCTCGTCCACGGCATAAGCGGGCGTGAGGGCGGAGAGTGAGAGGCAGGCAAGAAGGATGAAGCGCTTCATGGAATCTCGATATCTTCCCGACAGGAATCCAGAACTATCGAACAAGGACCGGCCGCTTGTCTGGACGCGGACTCTCACACCGTCATTGCGAGCGCGGTACGCGCGAAGCAATCCAGGGGCCGCTTGCGGCGCGCCAGACGCTCCTGGATTGCTTCGTCGCGCCTTCGGCGCTTCTCGCAATGACGATGCCTGTTCAACGCCCGCACCAACATATGGCAAAGAAAAAGCTTTCAAGGCATGACGGGGTTTTGCGACAGGCGCATGACGCCTATTCCATCACCAGCACGGCAGCGCCGGTGAGGCGGCCTTCGCGGAGCCGGGCGAGCGCTTCGTTTGCCTCTTCGAGCGGCAGCGTCTCGACAGTGGTGACGACAGGTACTCGCGGCGCAAGCGCCAGGAAGTCCTCGCCATCCTTGCGCGTGAGGTTCGCGACGGAATGGAGGGAGCGTTCGCGCCAGAGAATGTCATAGGGAAAGGAGGGAATGTCCGACATGTGAATGCCCGCGCAGACGACGCGGCCGCCCGGCGCGACGGCCTTGAGCGCGGCGGGGACGAGAGGACCGGCGGGCGCGTAGATGATGGCGGCGTCGAGAAGTTCGGGCGGCGCCTCGTCCGATCCGCCTGCCCATTCCGCGCCGAGCGACAGCGCGAAGTCTTTCGCCGCCTCGTCGCCCGGCTTCACGAAGGCGAAGAGACGCCAGCCCTGGTGGCGCGCCACCTGGGCGACGATATGCGCGGCGGCGCCGAAACCGTAAAGCCCGAGCGTCCTGCCTTCGCCCGCCATGCGCAGCGAGCGGTAGCCGATGAGACCGGCGCAGAGAAGGGGAGCGGCCTCCGCCGCGCCGCAGCTCTCCGCCACGGGGAAGCAGAAGCGCGCATCGGCGGCGGTGAATTCGGCATAGCCGCCATCGCGCGTGTAGCCGGTGAAGAGCGCGCGTTCGCAGAGGTTTTCCTTGCCGGCGCGGCAGTAGCGGCACGCACCGCAGGTCCATCCGAGCCAGGGAATGCCGACGCGCGCGCCGGGTCGGAGATGGGCGACGCCTTCGCCCAGCGCGGCAACGCGGCCGACGATCTCATGGCCGGGCACGAGGGGAAGCTTCGGGCCGGGCAGTTCGCCGTCGACGACATGAAGATCGGTCCGGCAGACACCACAGGCTTCCACTTTCACCACGACCTCGCCGGGGCCGGGACGCGGTACGGCTATCCGCGCAAGACGCAGCTTCTTTCCCGGCGCATCGAGCAGCATGGCGCGCATGGTTTCGGGAAGGGACATGGCGGGGCTCCTTTGCGGGTCATGTTTTCACAAAGGGGGCAGGTGTTCGAGGGAAACGGTGTCGCGGTCAGACAGGGAATTTTTTCACGCAGAGGCGCAGAGAAGGAGAGAAGGAGGGTCACACGGAGACACGGAGACACGGAGACACGGAGACACGGAGACACGGAGACACGGAGACACGGAGACACGGAGAAGAACAGTGCGCTTGTTTGAGCGCCACCCTCTTTTGCAGAGGAACCCGGGGGGAGGGTGGTCAGATGACAAATGCCCGAACAAGCCCTTCGTGTGGCTCAGGGCCTTCGATGCTCGAAAAGGTTCCCGGCCTGCGCCGGACAGGCCACCGGACCTTTTCGTTCGCTGTCGTGAGCGGCATCCCCCGCCCCTGGGGGCGGACGGGAGGAAGGTGCTATGAACGAGCCGGCACAATCGTGACGGCGGCGTCATGGATGGACATGTCCGATTTTCGCGAGCGCGGCGGCAGGCGCCGATCTAGACTGCTGACATGAACATGACGGTTCCCACATCGCCGCTCGACCCCGACGCTTGCTACCGCGCCATGCAGGCGAAGGATGCGCGCTTCGACGGGCGTTTCTTCGTCTGCGTGCCGAAGCGCGAGAATTGGAGCTTCGCCGCCTCGGCGGAAGCGGCGGAAGCGGCGGGCGGCGGCGCACCCCTATCTACCGCCGAACTCGAAACGATGTCGCAAGCCTGGCGCCCCTGGCGCGGCTATGCGGCGCTCGCGCTCTGGACAATCTGACGGCACGCAAGGAGACGGAGATGAAACTTCCCGACGGCCCAACGCTTGCCGCCGCAACGCTCGACACGCCCATCGGACGGCTGCGCCTTGCCGCAACCGAGGCGGGGCTGGCGGCGGTGCTGTTTGCGAACCAGAAGGACATCGCCTTTCCGAAGCGGGAGGGAAGTGCGAAGGCGCGCGGGCATCTCGACAAGGCGGCCAACGCGCTCGAGCGCTATTTCGAGGGGAAGCAGACGGATTTTGCCGGGCTGACGCTGGCGGCGGAAGGAACGGCGTTCCAGAAAAGCGTGTGGGTGGCGCTCGCGCGCATTCCCTTCGGCGAGACGCGGAGCTATCGCGATATCGCCTGCGCGATCGGCAATCCGAAGGGCGTTCGCGCGGTGGGGCTTGCGAACGGGCGGAACCCCCTTCCGATCATCGTGCCCTGCCACCGCGTCATCGGCGCGGACGGATCGCTGACCGGCTTCGGCGGCGGTCTGCCGGCGAAGAAGTGGCTGCTGGAATTCGAGGGACTGACGACACCGTCTTTCGTTTGATCACATAATTCCATGCAATAGGCGGCATCCGGAACTTACCTCACACCGCAAACCGCGACAAGCTGCCTGGCTGAGGCTCAGAAGAGATCGGCGAGGGAAACGGTTTTTCCGCGCGGTGCGACGCGGACGGGGATACGTCCCGCAAAGCGCGCGATCACCGCCGCCGTTTCGCCGACCGGGACGGGGCCGGGCTCGCGCTCGCTTACCACGATCACGCGCGGCGCGATGTTTTCGGCGCGCATCACGGCGAGCGATGTCAGCGTGTGGCTGATGGTGCCGAGATAGGCGCCGACGACGAGGAGCGGCGCGAGATCCGTCTCCGCCTTCAGCGCCTTCATCCAGTCGAGCACCGTGTGGCGCTCGTCGAGCGGCACCATGAGCCCGCCGACGCCTTCGATGACGAGAGGGTCGTGGCGCGAAGCGGCGGCGACACATTCTTCCACCAGCTCATCGAAATCGATGGCACGGCCCTCGCGCTTTGCCGCCATGTCGGGCGAGAGCGCGGCGCGGAACCGCCAGCGCGAGACGAGGCCGGCATTCTCATAGGTCACGGGCTCGCCCATGGCGGCGAGCAATTGCGCGGGATCGCTGCCGGGAAAGGTCTCCTCGTCGAGGCCGCTCACCAGCGGCTTGATCGCGCGCGCCTTCAACTCGCGGGTCAGCATGGCGGAGACGTAGGTCTTGCCGATCCCGGTGCCGGAAGAGGTGACGAAGATGGGGGGCATGTTTGTTCGTTCGTTTAAGCCCCTCCCCCTCGCGGGGAGGGGTTGGGGTGGGGGGTTTCTTCGCAACAATTCCAATGCGGCCGGTTTTGTCAACCGCCGCACCCCCACCCGAGAAATCCGCGAAGCGCGAATTTCTCGACCTCCCCACAAGGGGGAGGTGTGAGGGTGCAGCTATATTACTCTGCGGCCTTGCGCGGGATAATCCGCTCACGGACGAGGGAGGCGAGCCGCACGATGTCGGCATCGTCATGTTCGGCCGTGAAGGTGAAGCGCAGGCGCGCGGTGCCTTCAGGCACGGTCGGCGGGCGGATGCCGGTGACGAGATAGCCTTCGGCCTCGAGCGCGGCGGAGGCGGCGAGCGTTACCTCCGCATCGCCGAGGATCAGCGGCACGATGGGGCTTTCGGGGCCGGGCAGGCCGAGCGCGCGGGTGAAGACCTTCGCCTTTTCGACCGGGCGCCTGCAATAATCCGGGTTCGCGCGGATGAAATCGAGCGCGGCGATGGCGGCGGCGGCGGTGGCGGGCGGCAGGCCCGTCGAATAGATGAGCGTGCGGGCGCGGGTGCGGATCAGGTCGCAGACGGCGCGGCTCGCGCAGAGATAACCGCCATAGGCGCCGACGGCTTTCGAGAGCGTGCCCATCTGGAGAGGGACGGCGGCTTTCGTTTCGCCCAGGAAGCTCGACCCGCGGCCTTCATGGCCGACGACGCCGAGCCCATGCGCGTCATCCGTCATTGCCCACGCATCGTGACGCGCGGCGATGTCCGCCATCGCTTCGACGGGCGCGGCATCGCCATCCATGCTGAAAATGCCGTCGGTGAGGATGAGGCAATGCCGCGCGGCGGCGCGATGGGCGGCGAGGAGCGCCCGCAAATGCTCCATGTCGTTGTGGCGGAATATCTCGACGCGGGCACCGGAAAGCTTCGAGCCCGAGAGCAGGCAGGCATGGGCGAGTTCGTCGGCCAGGATCAGATCGCCCTCGCGCACCAGCGCGGGGATGATCCCCATATTCGCCATGTAGCCGGAGCCGAAGACGACGCAGTCTTCCGCTTGCTTCCATTCGGCGAGGCGCAGCTCCAGCGCGCGGAAGAGCGGATGATTGCCGGAGACGAGGCGCGACGCACCGGAGCCGACGCCATATTTCTCCGTCGCCTCGATGGCGGCGCGCTTTACCGTCTCGTTCTGCGAGAGGTTGAGATAGTCGTTGCAGCAGAAGGAGACGAGGCGGCGGCCGTCGCGGAAGGCGATGGCACCCTCGCGGCGATCCGTCTCGATGAGGCGGCGGCGCAGCGCGCGCGCTTCCAGCGCGTCGAGTTTTTCGCGCGCGAAGCGGTCGAGCGTGCTTTCAGGGCTCTTCGGCATCCATCACTCCTCTCGCGGAGGAGGTATGGGCCGCGCGGGGCGCCCCGCGCAAGCCCTTTTGTCCGGGTTTCAGAAACTGCCGGTTTTCAGCGAGATGCGGGAGCTGGCGGCGAGCAGCGGACCCGGCTCGACGGGGGCTTCTTGCGGCTTCTCGACGCTCGCATAGGCCTTGGCGAAGAGTTCCTCGGCCCGAGCGATCTCTTCCGAGAGGCTCTCGTGCTCCTCGCCGAGTGCCGGCTTGAGCGCTTCGGCCCGCTTCTCGGCGACCTTCCAGAAGCCATAGCCGTCGATCCAGGCTTCCTCCGAGCCGTTCGGCCCGGTCGCGCTGTCGTATTGCTTCGCGGCGCGGTCGAGCATCCGGGCCATCAGCGCCGCCTCGATTGCCGCAGCGCTCTTCTCGCTCGCGGGCGCCTTTTCGGCTGCCGCGTCGAGCGCGGCATAGACCTTGCCGGCCGCGGCCTTCACCTCGTCAACCGGTGCGTCGCCAAGGGCGAGATCGACCGCCTCCGTCATCTCGTCCATGAAGAGGGCCGCCCCTTGCGCCTCGAAGACGGGTTCGAGGTCGATGTAAACTTCCGAGATCGGATGGGCGAACATCTCGCCGCCCGCCTGCCGTCCGCCTTCCACATCGAGCATCGCCTCGCCCGCGAGATAATGCGCGCGGATGATGTCGAGCGCGGAGAGATAGAGGGCCGGGTCCTTTGCCGCGAGGGCCGGATCGACGCCACCCTCGCCGCCTTCACCACCCCCGCCACCCTCGCCGCCTTCTCCGCCTCCGCCAGCAGACGCCATGAGGAAGCTGCCGGCCTTGCCCTGGGAGGCGTCCGCCTGGGCGTTACCCGCACCTTCGCCGGCAGACGGCGCAGCCATGCCGGCGACCGCGCCCGAGGCCGCGATAAGGGCGGCGGCGCTGATGCTGGTCCAGAGTTTCGTCCGGTATTTCATGGCGGGCTTCCTTGATGTTTTCGGAGGTTCTTCAGCGGTTTCGGAGCGGTCCCTGTAGCGGCAGCGTCTTTTGGCCGCGATACTCGGCCTCGACCTTTACCGCGCGGCCGGTTAATTTGCAAACGCTTTGCATTATCATGGAACCGACATCTTGTTCATCCAGATCGCCGACGTCCTCGCCCCCGCCGACCTCCGCCTCGCCGGAACGGTCTTCAAGCAGAAGGACGGCTTCGAGGACGGGGCCCGCACGGCGGGCCGGATCGCCAGGACCGTGAAACGGAACGAACAGGCCAGCCCCAAGGGGCTCGCCGCCGATTTCACCGCGCTGGTCGAGAAGCGGCTGATGAAGAATGAGGTCTTCCTCGCGGCGGCGCGGCCCCGCGACTTCATCCGCATTCTCCTCTCCCGCTACCGGGAGGGAATGGCGTATGGGCTCCATTCGGACGACGCCTTCATGGACGGCAAGCGGGTGGACCTGTCCTTCACGCTGTTTCTGGCCGAACCGGGCACTTATGAAGGCGGCGAACTCGTTATCGAGGAACCGGCGGGCGAGCGCTTCGTGAAGCTTTCCGCAGGCTCGCTGGTGCTTTATCCCTCGACCACGCTGCACCGGGTGGCGGAAGTGACGAAGGGGGAGCGGCGGGCGGCGGTCGGCTGGGTCCGCAGCCTCATTCGCGGCGCCGAAGAGCGCGAAACGCTGTTCGACGTGGCGCTGGCGCTGCGTCAGGCGGAGGCGGCGGGAAACCGGGCGCTGACCGACCGGCTGCTGAAGGTGCAGGGGGCGCTGCTGCGGCGCTGGGGAAGAGATTGAGGCAGGCCGCCCGCAATCTTGCATTGGGGCGCAGGCTGCCTATGCTGCCGGACTTGTAGCCTTTCGTCCTTATCGCAAGAGAAGCCGCGGCCCATGAGCATCCAGACCCGTATCGAAGAACCGAAATCCGCACAGACCGGCCCGCAATCCGGCATCGTCCGGCGCACGGACCCCGACGAGGTGCGCCACGACTGGACGCGCGAAGAACTGCAGGCGCTTTTCGACCTGCCCTTCAACGATCTTCTGTTCGAGGCGCAGCTCGTGCATCGCCGCTGGTTCAAGGCGCATGAAGTGCAGATGTCGACGCTGCTCTCGATCAAGACCGGCGGCTGCCCGGAAGATTGCGGCTA
>JACIYQ010000280.1 GCA_014359855.1 Parvibaculum sp. | reverse complement strand
TGCCATCCGCCGGAGGCAAGACTGCCCATGGTCCAGAAGGTGAAGTCGCGGATCTGCGTGTCGTTGGCGAGATAGACGGTGAAGCCGGTGAGCGCGCCGGTGAGCGCATTGATGGCGATGCCCGCGAGAAGGAGCGTCGCCGTCGCGGCCTGGCCGCGCGACTGCGCCAGACCCTGAATGGCGAAGGTGGCGCCGATGCCGCCCATGAAGGCAAAGAGCGGCAGAAGAAAGGGCGAGGCGAGGAAAGGCGCGGCGCTTGCGACGAGACCGCCGAAAACGATGATGACGACGGCCCCGAGCGCCGCGCCGCCTGAAACCCCGATCAGGCTCGGATCGGCAAGCGGATTGCGGAAGAGACCCTGGAAGGCGGCGCCCACGCCCGCAAGCGACGCGCCGACAAGAACAGCGAGCAGCGCGCGCGGCAGCCGGATCATCTGGATGACGGCGGCGGTCTGCCCGTCGACCTCGAAGCCGAAAAGCGCCCGCAGCACATCGCCGGCGCTGATCGGCACGGCACCCGTGACGAGGGAGAGAATGAAGGCGAGGCCGAGCAGCCCGGAAAGGCCGCCAAGGATCGCCGGCCGCCTGAGCGCGCGAGAGGCGTGAAGGCTGCTTTCGGCGATCTCGCTCATTCGGCCTCCGTCCAGGGGCGCGCCGGGAGAGCCGCGAAATCGTGTTCGGGATGAAGTTTCGCGGCGAGGTCGTGGACTGCATGGGCAAGGCGCGGCCCGAAGCCCGCAAGATAGAGCGCATCCATCGAGACGAGGCGTCCCTCGCGCGCGGCGGGAGTGGGCGCGAGAGCGGCCTGCGAGAAAACGGCCTCCGCCCCGCCAAGCGCCGCGACCGTGTCTTCCGTCATGAGGATGACATCCGGCGCGGCGAGCGTTGCCGCTTCCGGCGAGAGAGGCTTGTAGCCGCTGAACGCGGTGACGGCGTTCTCGGCGCCCGCGAGTTCGATCATGGCGTTGGCCGCCGTGCCCTTGCCGGAGACAAGCATCGGCCCGCGCCCCGCCTGCAACAGGAAGAGGACGTGCGGCCGAGACGTCACGCGCGCGACATCCGCCTGCACCGTTTCGATATCGGCGCGGAAAGCGTCGATGAGGCCAGCGGCCTGCTCTTCGCGTCCGAGCGCCTTACCAAGCGCCGCGATGTGCGCCGCGACGTCATCGGGCGTGTAGCCGTCCTTCAGCTTGACCACACGGACGCCCGCGGCGGCGGTCTGCGCCAGCGCCGTTTCGGGGCCTGCCTCCGAGCCCGCGAGGATGAGGCCGGGCCTCAGCGAAAGCAGTCCTTCGGCGGAGAGCTGGCGGACATAGCCGACATCGGGAAGCGCATCGGCCGACGAGGGATAGAGGCTCGTCGTATCGACGCCGGCGAGACGGTCCGCCGCGCCGAGCGCGTAGACGATCTCGGTGGTCGAGCCGCCGACGCTGACGATGCGGGTTTCGCCGGCATGGGCGGGGAGGGTGAGGAGGAGGACAAGCATGATGCCGTACCCATTCCTCGTCATGACCCGCTTCATGCGGGTCATCCACGTCTTGGCCTTTTGGCTGAAGGAAGAAAGACGTGGATGGCCCGGACAAGCCGGGCCATGACGATTTTGGGATATGGATACGTCCCTCTTCAACATATTCATGCTCACGCCGCTTCCCTTTCCGTCAGGCCGTTGACGATTTCGCGCCAGGCGAGGTCTTCATGGTCGCCGGGCTTGCGCTTGCCGAAGAGCGTTGCGATCAGCATGCCGTCCTTGTCGAAAAGTTCGAGCGAGGTGACGGTGCCGTCCCCGGTGGGCTTCCAGACGACCCAGGCGCTGTCGATGTGATCCTCGCGCAGATGCAGGTTGAACTTCTCGTCCATCACGTTGAACCACGGGCCCATGGGCTGCAGGTTCTCGACGGGGCCGGTGTGAATCTGGATCATGCCGGGATTGCCGGCAAAGACCATGACCGGCACCTCGCGCGACCGCGCTGTTTCGAGCGTGGCGCGGAGCGAGGCGGCGGGCACGCGGGCCGCGCGGCCATCGCCCGCGAGACGGAGGCCCTGAAGGCGCTCGACCTTGAACTTTGTGAGAAGGCCGTGGAACTCATGCGTGTCCGTCAGCGCATCCCAGGCGGCGCGGAAACCCGCGACATCGATGCCGCTGTCGGGCAGCGCCTTTTTCGGCGCCGGGCGCGCGGTGACCTCGATGGGCCCCGGCTCGGTGGCGAAGCGTTCGATCAGCGCGTCGAAGGCATCGCAATCCGATCCTTCGGTCTGGTAGATCTTGTGAATTGCCGTGCCATGCGCGTCGAAGAATTGCAGGCTGCGGCGCAGGCTC
>JACIYQ010000028.1 GCA_014359855.1 Parvibaculum sp. | reverse complement strand
GAGACCAGATTATCGCGTCTGGCCTGCTTTCCAGAGATTCATCCCCCTGCGGTCCTTTGTGCCTGAGAGTTTCCGGGGCGGTTGCTCCTTCGGCGCCGGGGTGCTGCACATAATGCAGTCCCGATCTCTCCCGCAGGGTTCGTTTGTATGTTTCCGGATCATATGGACCGGCCCGCCAGAGTCAAATGGCATCACGAGCCGGCGCCGCGGAAGGCGCCAAAAAGCGCCGTTTTCGGGGCTTAACGGATCGGGTTGTAGGAAACGCGGCGGTTGTATTCGAGTTGTTCCGGCGTCAGCTGGAAGCCCACCAGAATCTGGTAGATGCTGCCATCGGCCTGGCCGCCATAAGGCAGCACCGTACCATCCACCGTTTTCACGAATCGCACTTGCCGCTGCCCGGGTTCGAAGACCACCGGCACCTCATAGACCTGCTTCTTGTCGAAGGCGCTATAGCGGCGCGTCACGGCGACGAAGGTATTGAGGGTCAGCTCGCGGGACTGCGCGGCGGGTCCGATTTCGGCAATGCCGTCGAAGGCGAGGTCGACGGTGATGGTCGACTCGTCGATATCGTATTCGCATTTCGATACGACCTTGCCGATCTCCGCCCTGGCGACCACATCGGTCAGGTCCGCGCCGGAACCCGAAAGCAGGGTCACATGGTCCGTCTCGTTGAGAACGCCGACGGCGGGACAAGGGTAAAGCGTGGTGCCGCCCGTCTTGGTGCCGCCACCGCCGCCGAACCAGCTGCAACCGCCAAGGGCAAGCGCGGCGAGAACGGCAAGTACGGGCATGGCCCGGCCAGTGCGGGAAGCGAGAGTCGTCGGGCAGCTCGGCGCGGGCGAAAACGGCATCTGTGGTTCACTCGATCTGTTGGCGGTCTGTTGGCGCAGCGGGGTGGCAGGGGCTTTCTTGACTTTCCCTTGGCGGCCCCCTCTATTACCGCCATAAACGGTCTCGAAAGCCTTGCATTTCATAAGGTTAGTCGAGACTCGGGACCGGCCCCGGCAGCGCGCAAACTCTATCGGAGTGGTCCCGGAGTCACAAGGCGGACGAATGCGCCCGCAAGGCCTGCGAAGCCGGCTCCCGGCGGGCGGCACGAGGCGCAATCCCCGAGAACGGCACCCCGAGAACCGATATGAGCGAGACACACGCAAAGCCCCCTCTGACGCTGCTCCTTGCGAGCCCGCGCGGCTTCTGCGCAGGGGTCGACCGCGCCATCCAGATCGTCGAACTCGCCATCGAGAAATACGGCCCGCCCGTCTATGTCCGCCACGAGATCGTCCACAATCGCTATGTCGTGGAGGAGCTCGAACGCAAGGGTGCGATCTTCGTCGAGGAGCTCGACGAGGTGCCCGCGGGCGCGAAGGTCATCTTCTCCGCTCATGGCGTGCCGAAATCCGTGCCTGCCGAGGCACAATCCCGCGAACTCTTCTATCTCGACGCAACCTGCCCTCTCGTATCCAAGGTACATGTGGAAGCCGAGCGGCTCCACAATCGCGGTCACCAGATTTTGCTGATCGGCCATGCGGGACACCCGGAAGTCATCGGCACGATGGGGCAACTGCCGGAGGGCGCCGTGAGCCTCATCGAGACCCTGGCCGATGCGGAGGCCATCGCACCGGCCAACCCGGACAAGCTCGCCTTCGTGACGCAGACGACGCTTTCGGTCGACGACACGGCGGAGATCGTCGCGGTTCTCCGCCGCCGCTTCCCCGCCATCGCCGGACCGCACAAGGAAGACATCTGCTACGCAACGACGAACCGGCAGGAAGCGGTGAAAAGCATCGCCCCGCATGTCGATGCCATGCTCGTCATCGGCGCGCCCAATTCCTCGAACTCCATGCGCCTCGTGGAAGTGGCCGAGCGCGCGGGCTGTCCCCATGCCGCGCTCGTGCAGCGCGCGGGCGACATCGACTGGGTGGCTCTCGGCACACCTGCAACCGTGGGCCTGACCGCTGGCGCGAGCGCACCGGAAGCGCTCGTGGAAGAAGTAATCGACGCATTCCGGCAACATTTCAGCGTGACGGTCGAAACGACGTCTGTCCGGCGCGAATCCGTGCAGTTCAAGCTGCCGCGCGCGCTCGCCGTCTGACGGGGGAAAGATGGCCGTTTATACCGAGGTGCCGGACGAGGAACTCGAAGCCTTCCTTGCCAATTACGACATTGGCGGGCTGCTCTCCTACAAGGGCATCGCCGAGGGCGTCGAGAACTCCAACTACATGCTGCACACCGGCAAGGGCGTCTATTTCCTGACGCTCTATGAAAAACGCGTGGCCGCTAGCGACCTCCCCTTCTTTCTGGGGCTGATGAACCATCTCGCCGCGAACGGCATCAATTGCCCGACGCCGATCCGCAACCGGGAGGGCGAGATGCTGGGCGAACTGGCGGGGCGGCCCGCCGCCATCATCGGGTTTCTCGAGGGTGTGCATGTGCGCCGGCCACAGCCGCGTCATTGCGTCGAGGTCGGACGTGCGCTCGCGCAGATGCATCTCGCCGGAGAGGACTTCGGGCTCCAACGCCCGAACGCGCTCAATGTCGATGGCTGGGGGCCGCTGTTCGATTCATGCCGGGCGGGCATCGACGGCTATATGCCGGGGCTCGCGCAGGAACTCGACCGGGAGCTTGCTGCCCTTCTGCGCGACTGGCCGCGCGACCTGCCATCCGGCGTCATCCATGCGGATCTCTTTCCCGACAATGTCTTCTTCATCGGCGACCGGCTGTCGGGCCTGATCGATTTCTATTTCGCCTGCAACGACGCCTTCGCCTACGACCTTGCGATCTGCCTCAACGCCTGGTGCTTCGAGATCGACGGCTCGTTCAACATCACCAAGGCGCGGGGTCTGCTGCAAGCCTATACGCAGGTGAGACCGATGAACCCGGAAGAAATCGCGGCGCTGCCCCTGCTCGCGCGGGGCTCGGCCATGCGTTTCCTGCTGACAAGGCTCTATGACTGGATCAACCACCCGCCGGGAGCCTTCGTGCAGCCCAAGAATCCGAAGGAATACCTCACGCGGCTGCGCTTTCACCGCAGCGTCACCTCGCCCGCCGGCTATGGGCTCGACGCATGATCGATGCCGTCGATCTCTATACGGACGGTGCCTGCTCCGGCAATCCGGGGCCGGGCGGCTGGGGCGTGCTCATGCTCTACAAGGGCAATGAGAAGGAACTCTGCGGCGGCGAGCCCGCGACCACCAACAACCGCATGGAACTCATAGCCGCGATCCAGGGCCTCGAATCTCTGAAGCGCGGCGTGAAGGTGCGCGTCCACACCGATTCCACCTATGTGAAGGACGGCATCACCAAGTGGATTCACGGCTGGAAAAAGAACGGCTGGAAGAACGCCCAGAAAAAGCCGGTGAAGAATGCCGAACTCTGGCAGCG
>JACIYQ010000279.1 GCA_014359855.1 Parvibaculum sp. | reverse complement strand
GTCCATCCGCAGGAGCTCGAATATCTGCGCACCGTCGCCGACATTTTCGGCTTTTCGGAAATCGAGTTCGCGCGCATCCGGGCAAGCCATCTCGGCCAGGAGAAGGGCGACCCCTATCTCGTGCTCGGCATCACGCCCGATATCTCGGACGAAGACCTCAAGAAGGCCTATCGGCGTCTCGTCCGGGAAAACCATCCCGACACGCTGATCGCCCGTGGCGTGCCGAGGGAACTCGTGACCATCGCGAACGAGAAGCTCGCCGCGATCAATGTCGCCTATGGGCGGATTGCGAAGGCGCGCGGTATCGCGGGCTGAGTATTCGCGCGGCGCCCTCCAGGTATTGAGCAGGTAAAGCGGGAAAGGGGGGGACACCGGAAATATCGCGGACCGGAAGACGGAAAACCGGGGAAAAGGTTCCAGAGAAGAAGACACTCCGCGCTTCGTGACGTTTCGGTGTCATTTCAATGACAGTCGGCGGCGGAGCCCCGAGGATATCTCGTTTGCAACAGCAGGCAGGGGACAAGTTTCCGGGAATTCGCGCCGGGAACCGAACACCCTGATTTCCGGCTGCGGCGGTTTGCGGCAGTTCAATGACATATCGATGACAGCTGGCGTGAAAACGGGCTATTTATCCCCGGCCGGGGCCGGCTGACAGGTCCTTCTTTCCCTTTCCCCACCCTATGCGCGGCGTCCGGGCTGCGCTAACAACTGACCGCAAGACGCTGGCCGAACAGGGCGTCCGGAAAGCATGGATTCGCGATGCCCCCCCTCCATCTGGGCTTCATGGTGCTCATCAACCTGATCTGGGGCTTTGCCCTGATCATGGCGAAGCTGTCGCTCGACCATTTTCCGCCACTGCTCTTTGCGGCGTTGCGTTTCACGCTGATCGTGCTCGTGCTGTTTCCATTCCTCAAGATACACCGGGGACGGATGAAGGAAGTCATCATCATTGCGCTCTGCGCGGGGCCGGTCGGCTTCGGCTTCTTCTTTCTCGGGCTTTCGCTTTCCAATGCGTCGGTCGTCGCGGTGACGAGCCAGCTCGGTGTGCCCTTCGCCACGATCATGTCCGTCGTGTTCCTGAAGGAAGAAGTCCACTGGCGGCGCTGGCTCGGCATTTCGCTTTCGTTCCTCGGCGTCATGATCATCAGCTTCGATCCGGTGGTCTTCACCTATATCGACGGTCTGCTGTTCGTCGTCGCCTCGGCGCTTGTCGGTTCGGTGGGCACGATCTATCAGCGCCAGATCAGGAATGTGGGCGTGTTCGAGTTGCAGGCCTGGGTCGCGGTTGCCGCCGCGCCGCTGATGCTCGGTGCGTCGCTGGTCTTCGAAGGCAACCTCGTCGGCACGATGATGACGGCGACGCTGCTCCAATGGTCCGGCGTTTTTTATGTCGCTTTCGCATCGAGCCTTGTCGGTCATGCGGGCATCTATTACCTGTTGCAGCGCTATGAGGTGACGCAGACGGCGCCGCTGACGCTGCTCGCACCGGTGTTCACCGTCTTTTTTGCGGTGACGCTTCTTGGCGAACTCCTCACCACGCGTATGATCGTCGGTGCTCTTGTCGCCTTGACCGGCGTTCTCGTCGTGTCGATCCGCCAGAAGCGGATCGTGGATACGGGGTTCTGATGCCTATTGATTGTATCGAGCGCGCGTCGCCCAATTTCGACGACCGTCCGGCGGGGCGTGCGGCCGATATTCTGCTGCTGCACTACACGGGCATGGAGAGCGGGGAGGCGGCTGCGTCGCGCCTTTGCGATCCGGCGGCGAAGGTCTCGGCGCATTACATGGTCGATGAAGCCGGCGCCGTCACGCGCATGGTGCCGGAGGAGAAGCGCGCCTGGCATGCGGGCGTTGCGCAATGGGCGGGCGAGAACGACATCAACGGTCTGTCCATCGGTATCGAGATCGTGAATGGCGGGCATGATTTCGGTTGTCCGCCTTACCCCGAAGCGCAAATGCGTGCGCTCGAAACCTTGTGCCGCGAGATTCTTGCACGCAATCCGATCCCGGCGCGGCGCGTGCTCGGACATTCGGATGTCGCGCCCGCACGCAAGGCGGATCCCGGCGAGTGGTTCGACTGGGCGCGGCTTGCGCGTGCGGGTGTGGGATTGTGGGTGGAGCCCGAGCCCGTCATCGAAGGTCCGGTGCTTGCGCAGGGCGATCGCGGCGACACGGTTGCCGAACTGCAATACATGCTTGCCGATTACGGTTACGGGCTTGAAGTGCTTGGCCGCTACGACGAGACGACCAAGGCCGTCGTCGCCGCGTTCCAGCGTCACTTCCGCCCTCAGCGGGTGGACGGGGTGGCGGACGTTTCGACCGTCGCCACCCTTCGCCGCCTCGCCGATGCCGTGAAGGCCGGTTCTTAGGGGATCTGCGTCACGCGGCCGAAGGCCTTGCGGCTTTCGATGAATTCATGCGCCGCCGCTGCGTCCTTCAGCGCGAAGGACTTGTCGAGCACGACCGTCAACTCGCCCTTGCCGATGTCCTCGATCGGTTTCTGGATGTTGTTGTAGACGCGATCGGTGAAGATTCCGGCGCCGAGAAAGACGCCGGACAGCGACTGGTTTCCGCCCATCATGGTCGAGACATCGAGTTTCATTTCCTCGCGGCCCGCCTGGCCGACCATCGAGATGCCTCCGCGATAGCCGAGAGAGAGGACGGATTTCTGCAAGGCCGATCCGCCGACGGGATCGGCGACGAGGTCCTGGTCGCGGTAGTTGATGCCGGTGTTCGGGGTGCGATGTGCAAGCACCTTGACGCGGGCTCTCTTTGCGCTCATGTCCAAGGGGTCAGATGGCCGGATGGCCGCTGCATTCGTGCAGAGGAAAGTCCGGGCTCCACGGAAACACGGTGCCGGATAACGTCCGGCGGGGGCGACCCCAGGGAAAGTGCCACAGAAAGCAAACCGC
>JACIYQ010000278.1 GCA_014359855.1 Parvibaculum sp. | reverse complement strand
GAGCAGACGGATACTATATCTGGACGCGCCGCGCTTCGCGGGGGAAATTCTCAAGCGGCGGCGCAATCACAGAATCAAGCGAGTTCTGCCCGGCTTCAGGGGCAGGAAGACGGCGAGAGACTATCCACTCGCCGGTAGGGGATATTTTGCCCTCTGAGATGCGGTCAGGCAGGGCAGACCGGGGACCGGAACATGCTGAACGACACGTCGAAAGCGGTAGATATGAGTGAGGTTGAGGCCAGCGTATCGGCAATCATCACGGGCGAACGGGCGGTGAGCCGCGTGCGCGCTGAATCGCGGCGCGCGGCCGAACCCGAAATGGTATTCGGTGATCAGTATCAGGCCGTCCAGCTTGGCGGCCGGCCCCGCGTGAAGGTGGATCATGGGCGCGATGCGCTGCTGACCGAGTTCGGCAAGGCGACCCTCCGCGACCGTTATCTGATGCCCGGCGAGTCCTATCAGGACATGTTCGCCCGCGTCGCTTCCTTCTATGCCGACAAGGACGACGCGGCCCATGCCCAGCGTCTCTACGACTACATCTCGAAGCTCTGGTTCATGCCGGCGACGCCCGTCCTGTCCAATGGCGGTACGCAGCGCGGCCTGCCCATTTCCTGCTTCCTGAACGAGGCGAGCGACAGCCTCGACGGCATTGTCGGCCTCTGGAACGAGAATGTCTGGCTCGCGGCCAAGGGCGGCGGCATCGGCTCCTATTGGGGCAATCTGCGCTCCATCGGCGAGACGGTCGGCGGCAACGGCAAGACGTCGGGCATCATTCCCTTCATCCGCGTGATGGATTCGCTGACGCTCGCCATCAGCCAGGGTTCGCTGCGGCGCGGTTCGGCGGCGGTCTACCTGCCGATCGACCATCCCGAGATCGAGGAATTCATGGAAATGCGCCGCCCGACCGGCGGCGATCCGAACCGCAAGGCGCTCAACCTCCATCACGGCATTCTCGTGTCGGATGCCTTCATGCGCGCCGTCGAGGCGGATGCCGAATGGGCGCTGCTTTCGCCCAAGGACAAGACGGTCCAGAAGACCGTCTCCGCCCGCTCGCTCTGGATCAGGCTGCTCACCTCGCGCATCGAAACGGGCGAACCCTACATCGTCTACAAGGACACCGTGAACAACGCGCGTCCCGAGCACCACAAGCTCGCCGGCCTCGAGGTCAAGACCTCGAACCTCTGCGCCGAGATCACGCTGCCCACAGGCATCGACCAGCATGGCGAGCAGCGCACGGCCGTCTGCTGCCTCTCCTCGCTCAATCTCGAAACCTATAATGAGTGGCAGGACCACCCGACCATCATCGAGGACGTGATGCGCTTCCTCGACAATGTCCTGCAGGACTTCATCGACCGCGCCCCCGGCGAAATGGCCCGCGCCAAATACGCCGCCGCGCGCGAGCGTTCGGTCGGTCTCGGCGTCATGGGCTTCCACTCCTTCCTTCAAGCCAACATGATCCCCTTCGAAGGCGTCATGGCGAAGGTCTGGAACAAGCGCATGTTCGCCCGCATCAAGGAAGGCGTGGACGCGGCTTCGAAGAAGCTCGCCGAAGAACGGGGCGCCTGCCCGGATGCCGCCGAATACGGCTTCGACGAGCGCTTCTCCAACAAGACGGCGATCGCGCCCACCGCCTCGATCTCGATCATCACCGGCGGCACCTCGCCGGGCATCGAGCCCATCGCGGCGAACTCCTTCACGCACAAGACGCTGTCCGGCTCCTTCAACGTCCGCAACCGTCACCTGACGAAGCTGCTGGAACAGAAGGGCCGCAACGACGACGACACATGGTCCTCCATCGTGACGAGCGGCGGTTCGATCCAGCATCTCGATTTCCTGTCGGACGAGGAAAAGGACGTCTTCAAGACGGCCTTCGAACTCGACCAGCGCTGGGTCATCGAGCACGCGGGTGACCGCGCGCCGATGATCGACCAGGCCCAGTCCGTGAACCTCTTCCTCGCCGCCGACGTTCACAAGCGCGACCTGCACGGCCTCCACATGATGGCCTGGAAGCATGGCGTGAAGAGCCTCTATTACTGCCGCTCGCTCTCGATCCAGCGCGCGGAAAAGGCGGAAGTGATTTCGCTCGTGCCCGCGAAGAAGCTCGACGTGCTCACGCTCGATCAGGTCGTGGCCGAAGCGCAGTCCAACGACTACGAAGAATGCCTCGCCTGTCAGTAACCGAAAGCAGCGCAGCGCCACGTCTCAAAGGAGAAAGAAAGATGATTGGAAATTTTGGTTCAGATGGTTTCGCTGCCGCCGCGCTGCGTTTGCTGAAGCTGCCGTCCGAAAGCGAAATCCGCGAGCTGTGGTCAAAGGCTACGATTGTAGATGCAGAGAATGAGGCAAGAGGGTTCAGGCTAGACGCATGTCGCGCTTGGATTCATCGAGATGCCTATGGAGATAGGTCGAGCCCCTGGGGGTGGGAGAAGGACCATATTGTTCCGTTGGCAAAAGGCGGTTCTGATCACATTTCAAACCTTCAGCCTCTTCATTGGCGCAACAACGCCGCTAAGTCTGATGGTCAGTTGGTGAAAGCGGTTTGGGCTCAGGGTGATAGGAACGTAGAGGCGGCAGGCTTGATGGGCTTCCGTCCAATTTAAAGCTTCACGTGATGGCCCGGTCTTTAGGCCGGGCCATTATTGTCTCTACCTACCATCGTTATTGTTGGCTAGGCGGCAAGCAATACATTCTAGGGTGTCGGAGGAGTCCAGTGAGCGAAGAAAGCATGGACCTTAAGACGTTTGTCGAAACAACCTTGATCCAGATCATTGAGGGGAGCGCAGCCGCGATCTCTCACGTTCAGAAAACAGACTTAAATGCGAAGATAAATCCCTTCTCACCTCAAGGATTCTACAGCAATCCCAAGGACGTGGAATTCGATGTCGCTGTCACCGTAACTGACGCGAAGTCAGGTGGTGGAGGTGCGGGGATCAAAATCGCTGCATTTCATGTTGGGGGGCAAGGAGAGGTTAGAGTCGAATCGCAAGCAGTTAGCCGAATTCGGTTTTCAATCCCTGTCGCGGTTTCCGGCACGCCGATTGAGCAGTACAGAAACGCGACAATGGAAGTGTCTGGCTGGAATCCGTTAACGTAGTCGGCACGAAGTCATATAGCCTGATCGGAAAGTGAAATCGTCATGTCCCTTCTCGAAGAACGCCACGTCTACAAGCCCTTCCGTTATCCCTGGGCCTATGAAGCCTGGCTCACGCAGCAGCGCATCCACTGGCTGCCGGAGGAAGTGCCGCTTGCCGACGACGTGAAGGACTGGTCGAAAAACCTCACCGATGGCGAGCGCAACCTGCTCACGCAGATTTTCCGCTTCTTCGT
>JACIYQ010000277.1 GCA_014359855.1 Parvibaculum sp. | reverse complement strand
TGGGGCCATCGCGGTCTTCCCGGCTGACCCGGATGCGGGCGTAGCTCAGGGGTAGAGCACAACCTTGCCAAGGTTGGGGTCGTGAGTTCGAATCTCATCGCCCGCTCCAACAAGAAGCCGCCGTCAGGCGGCTTTTTCTTTGCGCGTTCCTTGCGAGGTTAAACGATGACTGAGGCTTCCGCCGCCTGTCCCTGCCGTTCCGGCCTCGATTTCGCGCAATGCTGCGAGCCCTATCTCAAGGGCGCGAAACAACCTTCCACGCCCGAAGCGCTGATGCGCTCGCGCTATTCGGCCTTCGCCACCGGCAATATCGACTATCTCGAGGAAACGCTGCTGCCCGGCACGCGGGGCGATTTCGACCGCGAGGGTGCGGCGCAGTGGGCGGCGGCGAGCGAGTGGACCGGCCTCGAAGTGCGCACCGTCGAAGGCGGCGGCCCGGGCGAGGATGAGGGCATCGTCGAATTCGTCGCGCATTTCCGCCAGCAGGGCGAGGACCGCGTCCACCACGAAACGGCGAGCTTCGCCCGCAAGGATGGCCGCTGGTGGTATGTCGACGGCATCATGGGCGTGCGCCCGCGCCGCGTCGAAAAGGTCGGCCGCAACGATCCCTGCATCTGCGGTTCCGGCAAGAAATACAAGAAGTGCTGCGGCGCCGCGGCCTGAGCCCGCCGATGCTTCCCTGATCCTTCCGTTCGTGCTCCACTGCCCGCAAAAGAACCGGGATTGGGGAGGATTTCGATAGTGGATGCCGTCAACAAAGGGTCCGAAGCGGAGCCCGTTCGCATCCAGATACCCGGACAGGCAAGCGCGCAGCTCCTTTCCGCCGATGGCGGAGAGGCGGCCGACGGCCGGGGCCAGCTCAGCTGGGCGCTGTTCGAATGGGCCCGCAATCCATACGTCATCCTCATCACCATCTATATCTTCTCGCCCTGTTTCACGAGCACGGTGGCGGGCGATCCCGTTCGCGGCCAGACGATCTGGGGCAACATCATCATTCTCTGTTTCACGCTCTGGGCCTTCATGCTGCCCGGCGCGGCCGGCTGGAGCTTCGTGCTCGAGGTGCCTCTCTTCGGCATCGATGCGGGCGCGCATGAAAACAGCCGTATTTCCGGCCTCATCGTCGCCGTGTGGCTGCTCGTCTTTTCGCTGCCGCTGCTCTTATGGACGCCGGATGTGAAAGGGGAACGGGTGCCCGTCGGCAAGGCGATCCGGCGCGGCTTCGGTTCCGTCGTCGGAACCGTCCGGAAACTCCGACACTACCGCAACATCGCGATCTATCTCGCCGCGCGCATGTTCTACATGACGGCAAGACGGCCGTGCTCGTCTCGATCGGCGGCACGGCGCTTGGCGTACTCCTCGCCGTTTCGATAACGCCGGCCAAAATCTTTTTCCTGCCCTATGACGCCGCGTCGGCCGAACCGGTCTGGTCGTTGCCCTTCTTCGCGACGTGGCCTGAACTCATGTATCTCGTCGTCGTCATCATCGTCGCGATCTGCATCACGGCGGCCTATGCGAACAGCCGCACCATGCTGGCGCGTCTCGCCCCGCTTCCAAGATGTCGGAATTTTTCGGTCTCTATGCGTTGTCGGGCACGGCGACAGCCTTTATCGGGCCGGCGCTTGTCGGCTTCTGCACATGGTTCTTCCACAGCCAGCGTGCCGGTTTCGCTTCCGTTTTGCTCCTGCTCGGCATAGGACTGGCCCTGATCCTGTTCGTGACGGAAGAACGCGCGGAGGCGGCGGAATGAATGCTGCGATAGTCGAAGGAGCGGTGCCTGAGCTTCAGCCGCCGCACGATACGGGAGGCGGCGAGCCCGCGTCCAACGTCGCGCAGGGCGCCTGGGTGCTCTATGAATGGGCGAACCAGACCTATTTCTCGCTCATCACCATCTTTCTCTTTCCGCCCTTCTTCACAGGCGTCCTTGCCGCGAATCCCATCCAGGGCCAGGCCTATTGGGGCTATGTGCAGGCGGTCTCCGGCATTTCCATCGCGCTCATGAGCCCGCTTCTCGGCGCCATGGCGGATGCGGCGGGACCGCGCAAACCCTTGATCGTCTTTTCCATGCTGTTCTGCGCGGCGGGCTGTTTCGGCCTCTGGTTCGCCGTGCCGGGACAGCCGCTGCTGCCGGTCGCGCTCGCACTCATCATTGCCGCCATCGGCATGGAGCTCACCATCATCTTCGCCAATGCCATGCTGCCGACCATCGCCTCCGACCGGCGCATCGGGCTTCTGTCGGGCATCGGCATCGGTGTCGGCCAGCTTGCCGCCATCGTCGCGCTCGTCCTCGTGCTTCTCCTGCTGCAACTGCCGGGCGAGGTGCAGGCGCCCTTCATTCCCGACGAGCCGCTGTTCGGCCTCTCGAAGGAAGCGCATGAGACAGACCGCATCGTCGGGCCGATCTCGGGCCTCTGGTTCGTCGTCTTCATGCTGCCGCTTCTCTTCCTCGTGCCGGACCAGAAGGGGCGCGGCCTCGGGCGGTGCGAAGCGGCGAAGGCGGGCGTCATGCGCCTGTGGAGCACGATCCGCTCCGTTCGCCACTTCCGCAATGTCGGGCTCTATCTCGTCGCGCGCATGATCTTCTATGACGGCATGACGGCGATCTTCGTCTTTGGCGGCATTCTCGCCTCGTCAATCTTCCATTGGGGCGCGGTGGAGATGGCCGTCTACGGCATCTGGGTAACGCTCTTTGCCGCTTTCGGCGCCTTTGCCGGCGGCTGGGTCGATTTGAAGATCGGCTCGAAGCGCACGCTCGTCTGGGCGCTCATCGGCGTTCTCCTGACCTTCCTGCTGCTGCTTTCCTTCGACCGCGACCGGATCTTCTATGTCGTGGAAGTCGCCGTTGCGCCGGACGCAAGGGCCTTCTCGACGCTGCCGCAGCAGCTCTTCCTGCTCACCGTCGGCCTGTTCGGCATGATGGTCGGCCCGGTCATCGCATCGAGCCGCACCATGATGGCGCGCATCTCGCCAAGGGAAATGATGACGGAGTTCTTCGGTCTCTTCGCCCTTGTCGGCAAGGCGACGGCCTGGATCGCGCCGCTCCTCATCGGCATCGTCACCGAGGCGACGCAGAACCAGCGCTTCGGTCTGATGGTGACGGCGCCGATGATCCTGGCCGGTCTTCTGCTCTTCCTCCTCGTCAAGGAAGAGCGCGCGACAAGCGTCGTTCACTGAGGCATGAAAAAAGCCGCCGCGACTTCCATCGCGGAGGCCCTTCGGAAAAGCTCCTCAGTGCCGGAAGTGGCGCATGCCCGTCATGACCATGGCGAGGCCCTTTTCGTCGGCCGCCGCGATCACTTCGTCGTCGCGCACCGAACCGCCCGGCTGGATCACCGCCGTCGCGCCCGCTTCCGCCGCCGAAAGCAGCCCGTCCGCGAAGGGGAAGAAAGCATCCGACGCGACGACGGAGCCAATGGTGGCAGGCGTCTTTTCGCCGGCCGCGTCCGCCGCGTCCTGCGCCTTGCGCGCGGCGATGCGCGCCGAATCCACGCGGCTCATCTGTCCCGCGCCGATGCCGACGGTGGCGCCGTTCTTCACATAGATGATCGCGTTCGACTTCACATGCTTGCAGATGCGGAAGGCGAATTTGAGGTCGGCCATTTCCTGCGCGGTCGGCGCGCGCTTCGTCACGACCTTGAGGTCGAGGTCGTCGATGCGTCCATTGTCGCGCGACTGCACCAGCATGCCGCCAGCGACCGCCTTGAAGTTGAGGCCCGGCGCGCCTGCATCCGGCAGGCCATGTGTGATCAGCAGACGGAGGTTCTTCTTCTGCCCGATGATGCGCCGCGCGTCTTCGTCGGCATCGGGCGCGATGATCACTTCGGTAAAGATGCGCGCGATTTCCTCCGCCGTCTCGCCGTCGAGGGGCATGTTCGCGGCGATGATGCCGCCAAAGGCCGAAACCGGGTCGCAGGCCAGCGCCTTGCGATAGGCGGCGGCGAGCGTCGTGGCCGTTGCGACGCCGCAGGGGTTCGCATGCTTGATGATCGCGATGGCGGGCGCGAGCTTCGGATCGAATTCGGCGGCGAGTTCGAAGGCGGCGTCCGTGTCGTTGATGTTGTTGTAGGAAAGCTCCTTGCCCTGCAGCTGTTCGGCGTTCGACACGCCGGGGCGGTTTTCGCCTGTCACATAGAAGCTCGCGATCTGATGCGGGTTCTCGCCGTAGCGCAGCGTCTGTTTCAGGCTGCCGCCAAAGGCGCGGTAATCCGGTGCCGTCTCGCCGATCGCGTCCGCCATCCAGTTCGAGATCGCCGCGTCATAGGCCGCCGTGCGTGCATAGGCTTTCTGGGCAAGCTTTGTGCGCAGCGCGAGCGAGGTGCCGCCCCTGGCCGAAATCTCGCCGAGCACCGTGCCGTAGTCGGCGGCGTCCACAACCACGGCCACATAGGCATGGTTCTTCGCCGCCGCGCGGATCATGGCCGGACCGCCGATATCGATGTTCTCGACGCATTCGTCATAGGCCGCGCCCTTCGCCACCGTCGCCTCGAAGGGATAGAGATTGACGACGAGAAGATCGATGCCGCCGATGCCGTGTTCCTTCATCGAGGCGGCATGGTCCGCATCGTCGCGGATCGCGAGCAGCCCGCCATGAACTTTCGGATGCAGCGTCTTCACGCGCCCGTCCATCATCTCGGGAAAGCCCGTCAGGTCCGACACGTCCTTCACCGGCAGCGCCGCCTCCTTGATCGCCTTCGCCGTGCCGCCGGTCGAAACGAGTTCGACGCCCGCCTCGTGCAGCGCGCGGGCGAACTCGGCAAGGCCGGTCTTGTCGGAGACGGAGATAAGCGCGCGGCGGACGCGCTGGACGTCGGCGGCTTTCGGGTGGGCTTTCAGGGATACCATTGGGACGGGGCTCCGGGCAGGCGGGGAGAAGATGGCCGGGGCAATAGCATGAAGCGGCGAGGGGGCCAAGGCAGCGCAGCTGCTTTACCCGCGAGGTAGTCGAAATTGCGGTTGGAGGCGGCTAGGCTCTTTCCTCAAAACCCGGAAAAATCGAGGAAATTCAAGGATATCGTCATGAGTACGCCGTCCGACCTCTCCTATCTGCCCTTCGCCAATCTCCCCGGCATCGAACTCGTGGAGGCGAGCCCCGGCCGCTTGGTGGCGACGCTCGCCGTCGCCAGGGAACTCTGCACGATCCCCGATATCCTGCATGGCGGCGCGATCATGGCGCTCGCCGATACGGTGGGGGCGACGGCCGCCTCTGCGCGGTCGTCAGGCAGAGCCAGATGGTGCTCGCGCCGAAGAAGAGCGCCTAGAGCAGATCACGATGAACGGAATCGCTTTGCGATCCCGTTCATCGTGAAAATCTGCTCGTCGCTTATAGTCTGGACCGCTTTCCGAACCGGCAGGTGGTTCCACCTGCCTGGAAAACGGTCTAGCCGCCCGCCGGAAGCTCCAGATCGGGAAGTTCCGGCACCTCGGCGTCCTCGCGCTTCGGATGCCCCGCATTGCGCGTCGACAGGCGCCGCCAGGCCCAGTTGACGCGCGCCTCGCCCCGGAAGACGCGGCCCGCGACCACGATCTGCTCGGCGCGCCGCGTCGTGTCGCCGGAGCCGAGATAGACGCTTTCCTCGATCGCGATTTCGCATTCGCCGCCGTCCGCGCGGGCGCGGAACTGCCAGCCGTCGCCGTTCGGCAGCAGCACCAGCACGTTGGTCCTGTCATGCGCGAGCGAGATGCGGGCATCGGGATGAATGTGGAAACGGATCGTGAAGCCGGGGTCTTGCGGCATGCGGTGCCGGAAGAGCCGCTGCCAGGGCATGCGGCGGCGCGGTGCGGCGGCGGTGTCGAGCCTGTCCTCGCCACGCAGGTCCTCGCCCGTTGCCGACAGGAAGAGGCGGCGGTGGTGGATGAGGCCGAAAAGGCCGGCATAGCCGTCATGCGCCGTTTCGAGCCAGACGCCCGCTTCGTTCTCGTTGCGGCGGCTTTCGACCGCGACGGGGCCTTCCATCACGCGGGGCCCGAGAAGCCGCCGCGATATCTTTCCCTTCAGCATGCGCGCCGAAGAGGTGTCGGCAAGGACGAGTGTCGAATGCGCCGCCGTCGCCCGGCTCGCCGCTTCCCAGTCCGGCCCGAGCACTTTCGTCGCGCCGCAATTCACGATCATGCGGGCGCGGCCCGCGCTCATTTCGAAGGAGAGGCAGCCCGCATGCGCCTCATGGCTGAAGGCACCGGGCGGCGGCGGCCCGGTATCGGCGACGAGGTTCACAGGCCCGGCGGCAAGGCGCTGATAACCCGAATGCGGTGCGAAGCCGAAGGGGCGGCCTTTTGCGTCGTCGCGCTCAAGCGCGGCGTCGATCGCGCCTTCGGGTCCTTCCGTCGATCCGTTGAACAGGGCGAGCTTGCCATCGCCGTGCCGGAAGAAGCGCAGCATCGGCGTCATCCGGTCGATGGCATCGCGCACGGGCTTGGGTACGTCGATGCGGCGCGCGGAGAGCGCATCGCGCAGCGACAGCAGGTCGAGCAGGATCGACAATTGCGCGGAAGGGTTGCGGCTCACATGGCCGCCATCGGGCAGGATCTGCCGGTCGAGTTCGCGGCAGAGGAGTTTCAGTCCTTTCGCCAGCCGCTTGTGGCCTTCGGAGAGGCAGAGGCCGGAGAAGGCGAGACCCATGGCGGCCGTGATGCGCGGCTCGCCGGCCGGTGCAATGGCGGCGACGCGGGCGAGGTGGCGCGCCTGCCTTGCCATGTTGCGCAGCAGCGTCGAGCGGTAGACGAGTTCCGACCCGTCGATGATGAGCGCGCCATTCGCGACCCAGGACATGAGGCGGCGCCCGATGACCTGCGGCCGCCAGGCGATGGGATGCCAGTTGCCCTCATTGGAGATCCAGTCGGCGACGAGTTTCTGCGCATAGCGCCTCGCCGTGTCGCCGGTGCCGGTCTCGTTCGCGGTGGTGAAATGGCGCAGCCAGGAAAAGCCGTGCAGCTCCTCCGCCCAGGTTTCGCTCGGCGGATCGGCGGCGAAGGGCGATGAACCGCCCGGCGTGCGCACCTGCCCGCCGGGCAGGAACCAGCGGCCCTGAAAAAGAGCGTCGGCCTGCGAGGTGCGGCCGGGCCGAAGCTCGGGCGGATAAAGCACCATGTGATCGGGCATGGGTCCGAGCAGCGTCTGTCCGTAGAGCCATGTGTTGAAAGCGCGGGCGAGCGCGGCATCGCGCGCGCGGACGAGCGCCGCGCCTGCGAGATCGATCGTGCGGTTGCCTGCGGATGCAGGCGTGCGGCGCATGACGGCGCTGCGTCCTTGCTCTGCGGTCCTCGCACGCGTCTCGGCCATTGGAGACGGCCCTCCGTTCACGCGCCCTCTATCCCCGTTTCCGGCGCCGCCCGTTCAGGCGTCACCGCGCAATGCCG
>JACIYQ010000276.1 GCA_014359855.1 Parvibaculum sp. | reverse complement strand
CGTGATCGCGTCGACGATCGGATGATGCCCGTATTGGAACTGGTTCCGGTAAGCCTGAAGATTCCTGATGAAATCCTCGACGCTCCAGCCCTTGAAATGATCGCGGTCCAGAATGATCGACATCTCGTTTCCTCCTTGAGTGTTGAATTCGTCCAGCAAGACCTGCACGAACTATACCCTTGGAAAGAAATTCAACTACGCCCTTCAAGCGCGACATAACGACGCCAACATATAGAGTGCTTCCAATCCGCACATGCTTCCAATCCACATAGTTGAAGGAATTCGTTCGACTACGGACCGTCATCCCACCAAAGAGCTGACCTGCCACTGAAGTTTCCCCCACCGGGGATTAGAGTCGCGGCATGACTATGCTCTCCCGGGCGGGCTGAGCAACAGGCCGGCACGCGGAGCCATCACAGCGTGCAGCGTGATGGCCTGTTGCGATGAGTTTGGCTGCGAAGTCTGCGGGTGTCCGATAGTCGAATGCCGGGTGCGGACGGCCTGTATTGTAGTCCTCCGCCCATTCGGCGATGGCCTGACGGGCGTGATCGAGGCCGAAGAACAGCGCCTCGTTCAGCAGTTCATCGCGCATCCGCCCGTTGAAGCTCTCCACGAAGCCGTTTTGCATCGGCTTGCCGGGTGCGATGTAGTGCCAGTCGACGGCATGGTCCTTCGACCAGGCGAAGATCGCATGCGAGGTGAACCCAGTGCTATTGCCGGAGACGATCATGCCGGGCTTCCCGCGTTATGGGCTGCTGCCGGTTTCATGGACGTCGAGTTAAGCTAACAGCCTCTTCTTTTCGAACTCCATAGGGCTCAGATACCCGAGCGTCGAGTGTCGGCGCCGGGGATTGTAGAAGCGCTCGATGTAGTCGAACACATCGGCCTTGGCCCCGGTCTCTCTGCGGTAGACCTTGCGGGCCACCCGCTCGATCTTGAGCGAGGAGAAGAAGCTCTCCATCGCCGCGCTCGTCATTGGGCTCAGACCAATGGCGCCTTCAATGGCTCGCTCCCAACAGTTACCTGACCGGCTCATCAAGCAGGCAACGCCATGATCGGCCATCAGGCGCTGGAACGGCTCGCTCGTATACTGGCTGCCGCGATCGGAGTGATGCAGCAGAGCATCGGGCTTACCGCGCCGCCAGATCGCCGTCACCAGCGCATCGGCGACGAGCTGGGCCGTCATCGATGAACTCATCGACCAACCCACCACCCGGCGCGAGAAGAGGTCGATCACGGCCGCTACATAGAGCCAGCCTTCGGCCGTCCAGATATAGGTAATGACAAAATAGTGGTGGAGCTCAGCCCTTCGATGCCGTCTTGAGCGCGGCGAGGGTTTCGGGCGAGACGGGCGCTGTCAGCGCGCCCGCGACCGCGTCGAACAGGCTTTCGACGAAGAAGCGGCGCGCGGGCTCGTTCGTCACCGCGTCGGGACGGCGCGTCCAGAGCGCGAGCGAGGTCAGCACCATCTCGACCATGAGGCGCTGGCGCTGCACGGCGACCTCGGGCACGAGATCGCCCAGCGCCGCGACGATGAGCGCATTGGCGCGGGAGATGCCCTTGAAGCCGCTTTTCAGCGCCACCGTCGGCAGATCGAAATCGGGATCGTTGAGCACCTGGGCGGCGAAGCGGACGAAGCGCACGCCCTCCTCCGTGTCGAGGAGTTCGGTGAGCGGGCCGAAGGTCACGCGGATGACCGCCTTGATATCCTGCGCGTTGCCGCTCGCGATCAGCGCCTCGACGCGGGCAGCGCGCACGCGGTCCACGGCGCCGACACGGGCGTTCAGGATCGCGTCGACAAGGCCGGTCTTGGACCCGAAGTGATAATGCAGCGCGGACTCGTTGCGCTGGCCGGCGGCGGCGTTGATCTCCTTCAGCGTGACGGCATGAAGCCCGCGCTCGCCGAACAGCCGCTCGGCCGCCTGCATCAGGCGCAGACGCGTGTCGCCGCGCTTGCCGGTGGTTTTTTCGGGTGTCTCAAGCTCGCTCATACCGCTAGCGTAATGAAGGGCATTATGGGAGGCAAGAAGATATGTTTGAAGAACTTCAGAGCTCGTCGTTGGCACTCAATTCGACATTCAGTGTGTGCATCGGCAGCAGTTTTCGCACCACACACCGTGTTCCAAATTTGAGCACTCGCACTCTACCTAATTGTTCGGAATTAAATTCATGCAAGAGATAGTTCACGATCAAACCGAGAATATGGACATATCCCCCTTCTCTGAAATCATTGGCGACGACATTGCACAGTTCATTTTTGAGCGCGCACCTAAGAAAGTGGCGACTCGAGTCGCGAATGCCCTGAGGCACTACACACTTGCTTCAAAGCTCGTAAAAATTGACGAGGAAATGGGAGCAGTTCGTTTAATCGCGGCTGAAGAGGAACTTGTCGTCGCAGTCTTTGAATGGCTCAAACTAAACTCTGATAGTTTTCCCGAGCATCGCGATTTCGTCCGCAAATTCAAAAACCACCTAGTAAAGCTGAGCTTCTATCCAGTACTTCTACAATTTCGTTTTGTCCTGTCAGACATGATTGAACATGGTTTTGCACCGGAAGGACTGGAAGGAGTTGTGACATGGACAGCGAGGCCGATCCTCGATGGCAAAGAAGTCAAACTTGCAATTCGCGATAAGAGTGGAAAGGAGCTTATTCGAAACAATCCCTTCGCCGTAAATATATCGCACGGTGATGATAGCAACGCTGAAGATGTTGCGAAGACGCTGCTGGCTGACCTCTCGCAAACAATAGTCGATCAGCACGGAAGCACGCTGAGGCAGTTCCTGACCGCGAGGGCCGACTTCCGCAATCTTCTGCTATATGCCTCCGATGGTGGATCGGCGCGACTTGGAGATAGTCTCGAATCGCTCTTGCAGCAATTTCGTCAAACCTATCACGATATCCTTTGGGTTCTCGCTCTCTGCCTTGGCAGCAAACCTCCGAGCAACGAGTGGGGTATAGCGAGTCAATTCATTGCCACTTACAGGCTTGCTCTCATTGAAGCTGGCGCCATTCGTTCAGACAACACAGTGATACCCGACGCTGAAGGCTGAATGTCTCTATGGCGGAAGCTGCCTTAGCGTCCGCGTTAAAGCCCAAATTCTCACCCCAACCGCACCCGCCGCAGCCGCAACGCATTCGCGATGACCGACACGGACGACAGCGACATCGCGGCGGCGGCGAAGACGGGGCTGAGGAGGAGGCCGAAGGCGGGGTAGAGGAGGCCCGCCGCTATGGGGACGCCGGCCGCGTTGTAGGCGAAGGCGAAGAAGAGGTTCTGGCGGATGTTGCGCATGGCGGCCTGGCTGAGTTCGCGGGCGCGCAGGATGCCGATGAGGTCGCCCTTCACCAGCGTGACGCCCGCGCTTTCCATCGCGACATCGGTGCCCGAGCCCATGGCTATGCCGACATCGGCGGCGGCGAGCGCGGGAGCGTCGTTCACGCCGTCGCCCGCCATGGCGACGATGCGGCCTTCGGCCTGCAAACGCTTCACGACCTTGCTCTTGTCCTCCGGCAGCACTTCGGCCTCGACCTCGCCGATGCCGATTTCGCGGGCGACCGCTTCCGCCGTGAGGCGGCCGTCGCCGGTGAGCATGACGATGCGGAGCCCTTCCTCGCGCAGGCGGCGGAGCGCCTCGGCGCTTGTTTTCTTCACGGGGTCGGCGACGGCGACGAGGCCGGCGAGTTTCCCGCCGACGGCGACGAAGACGACGGTGGCGCCCTCGCCGCGCAGCGCATCGGCGCGGGGGGCGAGCGGCGCGACATCGACACCGAGCTCTTCGAACAGGGCGCGGTTGCCGAGCGCGACTTGCTTCTTGTTTTCCGGGCCGCCGATGGAGCCCGTGACGCCCTTGCCGGAGGGCGCATCGAAATCCTCCGCCTGCTGAAGGCTCAGGCCCTCCTGTTTCGCGGCGGCGACGATGGCGGAGGCGAGCGGATGTTCGCTGCCGTTTTCGAGGCTGGCGGCGAGCGTCAACAGATCTTCGCGCGAGGTGCCTTCCACCGGCTCGACGGCGCGCAGCACGGGCTTTCCTTCGGTGATGGTGCCCGTCTTGTCGATGACCAGCGTGTCGACCTTCTCGAAACGCTCCAGCGCCTCGGCGCTGCGGATGAGGACGCCAAGGCCCGCGCCGCGGCCCGTCGCCACCATGATGGACATGGGCGTGGCAAGGCCGAGCGCGCAGGGGCAGGCGATGATGAGGACGGAGACGGCGGCGACGAGCGCATAAGAGAAGGCAGGCTCGGGGCCGAAGACCATCCAGGCGGCGAAGGCGAGGACCGCGACGGCGATGACGGCGGGGACGAAATATGACGCGACCTTGTCGGCGAGGCCCTGGATGGGCGCGCGCGAGCGGCCCGCCTCCGCGACGAGGGCGACGATGCGGGCGAGCACCGTGTCCTCGCCGACGCCTTCGGCGCGCATGACGAAACTGCCCTGCCCGTTCAACGTGCCGCCGATGACGCGGGCGCCCGGCTCCTTTTCGACGGGGAGGCTTTCGCCGGTGACCATGGATTCGTCGACCGCGCTGCGGCCTTCGAGGATGTCGCCATCGACGGGCACGCGCTCGCCGGGGCGGACGCGGAGACGGTCGCCCTTCGCCACCTCTTCGAGCGGCACTTCCTCGTCGCCGCTCTCGCCGACGCGGCGGGCGGTGCGGGGGGCGAGGTCGAGAAGCGCGCGCAGGGCGTCGCCGGTGCGCTCGCGGGCGCGCAGTTCCAGCACCTGGCCGAGCAGCACCAGCACGGTGATGACGGCGGCGGCCTCGAAATAGAGGGGCACGGAACCGTCTTCCATCCGGAAAGCTTCCGGGAAGAGGCCGGGCGCGGCGACGGCGACGAGCGAATAGGCGTAAGCCGCGCCGGTGCCGATGGCGATCAGCGTGAACATGTTGAGGTTCATCGTGCGGAGCGAAGCCCAGCCGCGAACGAAGAAGGGCCAGCCCGCCCAGAGGACGACGGGCGTTGCGAGCGCAAGCTGCGCGATGCCCGCGACGCGCGCGGAAATGGGTAGATGAAGGCCGAGGAGATGACCGCCCATTTCGAGGGCGAAGAGCGGCAGCGCGAGACACAAGCCGATCCAGAAGCGGCGCGTCATGTCGCGCAGTTCGTCGCTTTCCGGCTTTTCGCGCGAGACGGTCATGGGCTCCAGCGCCATGCCGCAAATGGGGCAGGAGCCGGGACCGTCGCGGACGATTTCCGGGTGCATGGGGCAGGTGTATCTGGTGCCCGTTTTTGCATTTTCGGGCGCAACGGGGCCGGAGGGCTTCGCGGGGGCGAGATATTTCTGCGGATCGGCGGCGAATTTGCCCGCGCAGGAGGCCGAGCAGAAATGGAAGGTCTGCCCTTCATGTTCATGGGTATGGGGCGTCTTGCCCGGCACGACTTCCATGCCGCAGACGGGGTCCAGAACCTTGCCTTCGCCGTTCATCGCGCGATTTCTCCTTATCCGGTCAATGGCAGGAAGATAGCGCTTCCAGCAACTGGAAGGTCAAGGGCGGGGTATGCTTGACGCCCGGGAGCGGGGCTGGCACTTGGGAAGGCCGCCGCGTCCGGGCACTCGAGAGGTTGTGCGCTTTTGCCTGCTGCCATCAAACACTTCGCGATCGCCGTTCTGCTCGCCGCGCTGGCGGCGGCACCGGCTTATGCGGAGGAGACGGCAGAGAGCGGCGAGCGCGAGGCCTATTCCTGGGAACGGCCGGAAAGTGCCATTGCCTTTACCACGCGGATCGAGGGGCGGCGCATTCCCGATTACCTGCGCAGCCTGATGGAGGAGGCGCAGGCGCTGCGGCCGGACGCGGAAGACGGCGTGCCGCCGCCGACGACGCTGGCGCAGCTTCGCCGCCGCGCGGAGGAAGACGCAAAGCAGCTCAAGGAAGTGCTGCGCTCGGAGGCCTATTACAATGGCAGCGTGAGCGCCTCGGTCAGGCAGGAGCAAGGCGGCGCTTTCGAGGTCGTCTATCTCGCGGTGCTCGGGCCGCGCACCATGATCCGCAGCTTCACGATGCGCTATAGCGGGCACAGGCAAGGCGGGCCGGGGCTCGTCGAGGACGCCACGGAACTCGGGCTGCAGCCGGAGCGCGCGGCAACCGCGCAGCGCGTGATCGACCTCACGCAGCAGGCGATCCAGCATCTTTACAATAATGGCTATCCGGACGCGCAGCTCGACCGGCGGCGCGTCATCGTCGATCTTTCGGCAAGCCTTGCCGATGCGACGCTCTTCATCACGGCGGGGGAGCGATATCTCTTCGGGCCGATGCTGGTGACGAATGAAGGGGGCCGCACGGACGAGGACTACGTGCGCGAACTCGCGGCAATCGAACCCGGCACGATCTATAGCCGCGCGCAGGTGGACGCGACGGCGGACGCGCTGAGGGCGACGGGGCTCTTTTCGGGGATCGCGATTTCATCCGGCGAGGCGGAAGAGGGCGCCCTGCCGCAGCGGATCGAGCTTACGGAGCGCGAGGCGCGCACGGTGCGGCTCGGCGTCAAATGGTCGACCAGCGAGGGCGCGGGCGTGACCGGGAGCTGGGAGCACCGCAATCTCTTCGGCCGGGCCGAGAAGCTGACGCTCGCACTCTCCATCGCGGAGATCGAACAATCGGCGACGGCCGATTTCCGCAAACCGCACTTCCTCCGGCCCGACCAGAGCCTGCTCGCTGCCTTTGAAATCGCGCATGAGGACAGCGAGGCCTACAAGGAAGACCGCATCAAGACGGGCGTCTCGCTCGAACGGGTGTTGAGCGAAACGTGGACGGGATCGCTCGGCGTGACCTTCCAGCTCTCGCAGACGGAAGATTCGAACGGGCGTATCGGTCATCGGCTCTTCGGCGTGCCGCTGACGCTCCGCTACGACACCTCGGACGACCTGCTCGATCCGACGGAGGGTTTGCGCGCGACATTGCAGGGGACGCCCTATTTCGGCACCAGCGACGAGAAGGCCACGGCCTTCACCAAACTCGAAGGCACGGCTTCGACCTATCTCACGCCCGCCGAGGACATCACCTTCGCCTTTCGCGGGCGCTACGGCGTGATCACAGCGGACGACACGGCGGATGTGCCGGGCTCGACGCGCTTCCATGCGGGCGGCGGCGGTTCCGTGCGCGGCTATGGCTACCAGATGGCGGGGCCGCTCGACGCAAACAACGACCCGACGGGCGGGCGCTCCGTGCTCGAAGCGAATGCGGAAGCGCGCTGGCGCGCCTTCGAGGATATCGGTCTTGTCGCCTTCATCGATGGCGGACAGGCCTTCGAAAACACCGTGCCGTCGTTCAGCGATCCGCTGCTCTGGGGCGCGGGGCTCGGCCTGCGCTACTACACGCCTGTCGGCCCCGTGCGCGCCGATGTCGCGATCCCGCTCAACCGGCGCAAGGGCGTGGACGACGCATTCCAGATCTATGTTTCGCTGGGGCAGGCTTTCTGATGGCGCGGGCGGAGACATATTCGCGCGAGCGCGGGCGCACCCGACGGATCGCAGGCGCCGTAATGGCGCTCGTCTTCATGCTTGCCGGATTTGCGCTCGCGCTCGTCGCGCTCGGCGCCGGGCTTCTCAACATCGCGCCGCTCCGGCATGCGCTTCTTCAGATCGCGCTCGACGCGGTGAATTCGGGCGGGACGAAGGTCGAGATCGGCGACATCGGTGGCGCCTGGCCCGCGCGGCTGCGTCTCGAAGGTCTGACCATCGCCGATGCGCAAGGAACCTGGCTCCGGCTCGACCAGGCCGAACTCGACTGGCAGCCGCTCGCGCTGTGGCAAGGCCAGTTCCATGCGACGCGGCTCGACGTGACCGGGCTCGACGTCGCACGGCTACCGGAAGGCGGCGAGGAGAGTACGGCGGATGGCGGATTTTCGCTGACCGCCCTTCCCTTCGAGATCGTGTTCGACAGCTTCGAGACGAAAGGCATTTCGATCGGGCAGCCCGTCATTGGCGAGGCCGTCGCCTTCGAGGCGGAGGGCGCGCTGGCGATGACGCGCGGCGGCAGCGCGCTCACGCTGCAGGCCCGGCGGACGGACGAAACGCCGGGGCGGATCGATGCCGACATCTCTTATGTGAACGGTCCGGAACGCGGGCGTCTCAAAATCGACGCGGAAGACGGCAGCAAGGACAAGCCCGGCATCGCGGCGGCGCTGACCGGGATGCGCGAGTTCGACCATGTGACGCTCACAGCCGAGGGCCAGAGCCTTGCGGGGCTCATGACCGGGCGCGCGAGGCTCGATGCGGGAGAGGCGCTGACGCTCGACGCGAAGGCGCATGGCGGGATCGCGGAGAACACCAATCTCAATGTCGCGGTGGATGCGGCAGGCACTCTCGTTGCGGAGACGCTCGACTTTGCCGCCGTCCCCGGAGGGGCCGCACCGCGCCATGCGCGCATCGAAGGCAAGATCGCGGCGCGGGAGGCGGGCAGCTATCACATCGAGATGCTGAACGCGGAAGCGGGCGCGCTCGCGCTGACTGGCTCGGGCATGGTGGAAGCGGCGCAAGAGGCGCGATGGGCGCTCGACGTGGAAGGCACGCTGACGGGGCTCGGCAGGGTTGCCGGACTCGAGGATACCACGCTTCTCGACGTGGCGGGCTGGCAGATCAAGGGCGATACGGATAGCGGCTTCACGCAAGTCAGCATCGGCGAGGCGGTGCTGAAAACGGAAGTGGGCGTGGCGCGCTTCAGCGGCGAGATGACGGATGGCGAGGACGGCTTCGCGATCGCCGGCGATGGACGGGCGGAGATCACCGATCTTGCCCCCCTTGGCGAAATGGCCGGACAGCGCCTGACGGGCAAGGGCATGCTCACCGTTGCGGGGCTGCGCTATGACGAGACCGGCGGCGCCGCGGGCGTCGCGCTCGAAACGAGCGCCATTGAGACGGGCGATGAAAGCCTCGACGCATTGCTCGCCGAAGGCCTGCGCGGAAAGGCGGACCTCGCCTTTGGCGCGGATGGCGGCTTTTCCGCATCCAGCGTCACGCTCAAGGCGGCGCAAGGTTTTACGGCGGAGGGACAATTCAGTCTCGATGCGGGAGGCGCGCTCGATGGCGAGGCGCGGATCGCGGCAGACGAGATTTCCGGGATCGCGGCTGGCGTGGCGAGCGGCGCGCTCGATGCGACGGCGCTTCTGTCGGGAAGCATGGAGAGGCCGGGTCTCGCGCTCGATGCGGCGCTGACAAAGGGCACGCTTGGCGGCATGGATGCACGCGAGGCAAGGCTCAAGGCGGATATAAGTCAGGGCAAGGGACCGGTCTCCTTCACGGTGAAGGGCGCCGACGGCACGGCACGGCTCGACACCGAGCTCACGCTGCCGCCGGAGGGCGGCGCGCGGTTTGAGCGCATCGACGCCAATCTTTTCGGCGCGCGGCTCCAGGGCGACATGGCCGTTTCCCATGCCGGGCTTCTGACCGGCAGGCTCGACGGCGAACGCGTGGCGCTGCAGCCGCTCGGCGCGCTTGCGGGCATCGCGACGGAGGGCAGCGCGACGATCGAGATCGCCCTCGATGCGCGGGACGGCACGCAGAGCGCGCAGGCGCGTCTCACCTCGCGCAAGATCGACATGCAACTCACCGACAGTGTGACGCTGGAGCGCGTGAAAGCGGAAGCAAGCGTGTCGGATGCCTTCGGCAAGGGCGTGCTCGACGCGCGGGTCTCGGCGGAAGGCGGCGGCAGCGGCAACACGCGCTTCACGGAAATGACGGCGAGCGCGAAAGGCCCCTTCGACCGGATCGCGATTTCGGCGGCGCTCCGGGGCGAGCGGCTGACCCTGGAGACGGAACCCGTGGCGCTCGACGCGGAAGCGCTGTACGAAACTTCCGGCGTGACGCTCAACCGCTTCGAGGTGCAGGTGGGAGAGGCGCGGGCCGTGCTCGCCTCGCCCGCGACCGTCGAACTGAAAGAGGGACTGACGCGGACAAAGAGCCTCGCGCTCGACTTTGCCGGGCCGAAAGGCCCCGGCCGCCTCGATGCCTCGCTGACGCTCCGGCCGCGTGCCGCGACGATCGACGCGACGCTCACGACGCTGCCGGTCGAACTCGTCGTGCCCTTCCTGCCGATGAAGGCGGTGGGCGGCACGATCTCGGGCGAGGCCGAGCTCGACACGGGCCGCGAGGGAGGCCAATTCAATCTCTCCTTCGAGGATGTGGTGCTGACGGAAGCGGGGCTCGACCGGCTTCCCGCCTTCGGCGCGACGCTGGAAGCTACATGGGCGAAGCGGCGGCTCGAAATTTCGGCGCGGGCACGCGGCATTTCAAAAGAACCCTTCATGCTCGACGGATCGCTGCCGCTGATACGCGACCCGCAAGGCGCATGGCCGGTGGCGGCGGCACGCGGGCCCGTCGAAGCTTCGCTCACCTGGCAGGGGCCGATGGCGTCGCTGATGGCGCTTGCCGACCTGCCTGGACAAAGGCTCACGGGCGATACGGATGTCGCGCTCCGGGCGGAAGGCGACATTTCGGCGCCGCTGGTTTCGGGGCGGGCAACCCTGCGGAACGGCACGTTCGAGAATTTCGAGACCGGCACGGCGATGCGCGATCTCGACATCACGGTGGAGGGGGAACGAAGCGAGCGGCTGCGCTTCACGATGAGCGCGCGCGACGCGGGGCAGGGCCGGATCGAGGCGGAGGGCACGGTGTCGCTTGCGGCCGATGCGGCGGACGCCGTCAGCATGCGGGTGCAGCTCGACAAGATGGAGATGGTCCGGCGGCGCGACCTCGTGCTCGGCATGGACGGCACGCTCACGCTGACGGGGCAAGCGCTTCCGGCGAGCCTCGAGGAGCCGCTGCGCCTCGAAGGCGAGCTGACGACGACGACCGCGCGCTTCCGCATTCCAGACCGGATCGGGGGCGGCGTGCCGCATATCGACGTGATCGAGGTTCAGGGGCCGGGCGAGGAGGTTGTGGAAGATCCGCAGGAGACGCCGCCCTTGCCGATGATGCTGGACGTGACGCTCCGGATCGGCAGTCCGCCCGCGCAGGTGACGGGGCGCGGCGTCAATTCGCTGTGGACGGGCTCGGTGACAGCGACCGGCCTTGCCGAGGATCCGGTGCTCGATGGAAAACTCACCGCCGAGCGGGGCACGCTCGATTTCGCGGGCAAGACATTCACACTGAAGCGCGGGAGCGTGGCCTTTGCGGGCGAGAAGCCGATCGACCCGAATATCGACATCGCGCTGGTCTATTCGCGCAGCGACTTCAGCGCGACAGCCGGCGTCAGCGGGCGCGGCTCATCGCCCGCGATCGACCTCACCTCCGAGCCGTCGCTGCCGCGCGACGAGATCATCTCGCGCATCCTGTTCGGGAAGAATGTGGGCGAACTCAGCGCCTTCGAGGCGGCGCAGCTTGCCAATACGGCGGCGGAGCTTTCCGGCGGCGGCATCGGCGGCTTCGGCCTCCTGAGCAACATACAGAACGAGCTCGGTCTCGACGTGTTGCGCGTCGACACGGGCGCTTCCGGAGGCACCACCGTTTCGGCCGGGAAATATCTGCGCGAGGGCGTCTATGTGGGCGTCGAACAGGGCGCGCTGGCAAGCGACTCGAACGTGAAGATCGAGGTCGACATCACCGACAATATCAGCGTCGACACAAAGATCGGCAACGACGCCTCAAGCGACGTCGGCGTCAACTGGAAGTGGGACTACTGAGTCATTGTCTTGTCAGCGGCCGAAGCCGCCATCCGGCGTGACGCCATCGGTCGTCCGGGCGCCGGAGGTGAAGTCCTGGATCCGGTCGAGCTGCTCCTGCTTGCGGATCTTCTCCTCGCGCTGCCGCCGCTCATATTCTTCGGCATACATTTCCGCATCGCGATTTTCAGGCGTGTCGAATTCCTCTTCGACGTCGGAGCGATAGTTGACCGGAGGCGAGTCCACGGGGTCCGCCGTCTCGTAATGGATGTCGCCCGAGGGGGCCGCTGCCGGCTCCTCGGCGAGGGCAGCCGAAACGGCGAGCAGGGGCAGAGCCGATGCCAACGCGATACCGAGAAACAAGTTCTTTCCGCTCATGCCAATGCGCCTTCAAGAGGGGGCGGGTTCGCCCTTCAACCACTATTTAAGTCAGCTTACAGCAAATCCCGGCCCCGGGGAGCGGCGGATTTGCCACGATCCGCCGCCAATTTGAGTCGCCCCGCCTCGGGACAGGCGTGCCGGGCGGGCGCTTTTCCTCCGTACACGGACAAGATTGCCCGCGCGCGGATTTCGCTGTTGCAGCAAGCTTTTTGCGTCCGCAGCAATGGACAATCTGCCGCATGGGCCGGGCGGCCAACGGACATTCTGTCGCGGAGCCGGGGGACGGGAAATAGGTACAATTTTTTTATGGATATCAGCCCCGGAAGCAACCGGGCCCCGGGAAGAGAGTGGCTGAGTACCGAGATGACCAGGATTACCTATATCGAAAACAACGGCACGGAACACACGGTCGACGTGGCGGAGGGGCTCTCCGTCATGGAAGGTGCGACCCGCTACACCATTCCCGGCATCGAAGGCGACTGCGGCGGGGCCTGCGCCTGCGCCACGTGCCATGTCTATGTCGAAGACGGCTGGTTCGAAAAGCTGACCCCGATGGATGAACTCGAGCGCGACATGCTCGATTTCGCCTTCGACGTGCATCCGAACAGTCGGCTCTCATGCCAGATCAAGGTGGCCCCATCGCTCGACGGCCTCGTCGTGCGCACGCCTGCCCGTCAGTACTGAAACGAACGAGAACCCCGGCCGCAAGAAGAACGGCAAGCGGCCCAAATCAGGAGGAAGGCCATGAGTGCGAAAGCGAAGGTCGTGAACAAGGGCGACTGGAAAGTGACGATGACGCCGGACGACATCTACCGCAATCCGATGGATATCGCCTGGACGTTCGACTACATCTTCTCCGAAGACAAGGTCGAGGATCTCTACAAGCGGGCAAAGCAGAACCAGTGGGACTCGGACGATCTGCTACCCTGGGACACGCAGGTGGACCCTTCCCGTCCGCTGATCGCGAACGACAGCGACATCTATCACAAGATGCCGTTCTTCAAGAAGCTCTCGAAGTCGCAGCAGGAGACCTTTACCGCGCATTCGACCGCGCAGCTGCTGTCGCAATTCCTGCATGGCGAACAGGGCGCGCTGATGACGGCGGCCTGCGTGACGCATTCCGTGCCGGATGAGGGCGCGAAGCTCTATGCAGCGACGCAGACGATGGACGAAGCGCGGCATGTCGAGGTCTATTCGAAGTATTGCAACAAGATCGCGATCATCTATCCGATGTCACCCTGGCTGAAGCAGCTCATCGACGTGACGCTTCAGTCCGACCGCTACGAGAAGGTGATGATCGGCATGAACATGATCGTCGAGGGCCTCGCGCTCGGCGCCTTCAACAACATGTACCGCACCACGACCTGCCCGCTGCTGAAGCAGCTCACCTTCAACGTGATGCGCGACGAGAGCCGGCATGT
>JACIYQ010000275.1 GCA_014359855.1 Parvibaculum sp. | reverse complement strand
GGAAAGCTCTTCTCATATTCGAGACCGTGAAGGACAAGCCGCCGGATCGCCTCCGACCGGGACGGCAGGTCCGCCTGCTCGCGGCGCCATCGGTCAACCACGTTGTTGAACTCAACCGAAGCCACCAGCTGAATTCTCTGGTCAAGTTTTTCCATATTGAGCCTCGTACACACTGTCGGGACACTACATGCCGCCCCGAGGACCCGGAAAAAATGCCGGAAACGCAAGGAGTTGGCCCTTTTCTAGCAGCGCAGCGGCGGCCTGTCCAAAGAATGTGTATCTCCTGCATTTAAGCTTATTGACAAACTTACACATCTTACTCATATTGTACGTCAAGAGATACAGCAGCACAGGAGGCTTCCATGACCGATCTGACCTACAGGGGCGCCGCCCATCACGGCGATCACAATGTGGCTCCGTCAAAGGACGTTGTTCTGAACTATCGCGGCGCAAGCTACCACTCCGCCGAAGGCCATAAAGACAAGCCCCGGGCGAGCAGAACGGGCCTGCGTTATCGCGGCGCGCCGCAACACGGCTGAAGAGACTGCCCGCGCCTGCCACTCGTCTGAGGGTTGCCTTCCCCGGCGCGTATAAGATGGCGGACAGCCTCCGATGGACGAAAGGCCGTCTCCTTCCCGCGAAGGAACGGCCTTTCTGTTTGCCTGAATTGAAAGCCGCCGTCAGACGACGCGGAAATTCTTGAACTGCCAGGGATCGTCCTCGTCGAGATCTTCCTTGAAGAGAAGCCCCCGATCGAGAAGCGGCGTCCAGTCGCTATAGGCACCGGCCATCTGGCCGAGATAGGGCCGCGCGATCTCGAGAATACGGGCAAAGTCCATCTCTTCGGGCTCGGTGATCCAGCGTTGCGGGTTCTCTATCGCCCACACGACGCCCGCGAGCACCGCCACCGTCACCTGCAGGCTCGTCGCATTGTTATGTGGCACGAGCCGCCGCGCTTCCTCGATTGAAAGGTTCGAGCCGTACCAGTAGGCGCCCTTGGCATGTCCCATGAGGAGCACGCCGAGTTCGTCCGCGCCTTCTGAAATTTCCTCCATCATCAGCCGCTTGTGCGGCTGGACCTTCCAGTTCTTGCCTGCGAGCTCATGGAGCGACAAAACAGCGACATGGCAGGGATGATAGGCGTAATGCACGGTCGGCCGGCACTTCACCTCGTCGCCCTCTCGCATCGTGAGATAGTCCGCAAGCGAGATGGACTCGCCATGCGTGATGAGCCAGCCGTGATAGGGGCCTTCGTTCGGCGTCCAGCTTCTGACCCGCGTCGAAGCGCCTGGCCGCGCGAGGTAGATCGAACAGCGCGAACCGCTCGAATGCGAATGTCCGTCCGGCGGAAAGTGCCGCTCATGCGTACCCCAGCCAAGCTCGGCCGGCTGGCATCCTTCCCCGACAAAGCCGTCGACGGACCAGGTATTCACGAATTCGCCGATCGCTTTCGGAATTGGCGAAACCTGCGTGTCCCGTTCGGCGATGTGAATGACCTTGATGCCGAGCCGCGCCGACAGACGCGCCCACTCCTCGCGGCTCTTTGGCAC
The DNA here is from genome assembly GCA_014359855.1 of Parvibaculum sp. Taxonomy (GTDB): domain Bacteria; phylum Pseudomonadota; class Alphaproteobacteria; order Parvibaculales; family Parvibaculaceae; genus Parvibaculum. Next base: position 4,286 of record JACIYQ010000275.1, on the reverse strand, counting down.
GCTTGTTTCGACACACGTTGCGCTTGCGATATCGAGCATCGCCTGCTTGACGAAATGCGAGACGAGGCCGGGATTGGCGCCATGCGTAAGGATCGCCGTCGGCCCGCCTTCATATTTGTCGCGCAACGCCAGCGCATTCTCGCGCAGCGCATAGTTCGAGCGCTGCGAGGGCGAACGCTTTGTGTCGGTATATTGCCCGCTCCAGGGTTCGATGCAGGTGTCGAGATAGAGAGCGCCCTTGGAACGGCAGAACTCGACCAGCGCAAGGCTCGAGACATCGACGGAAAGATTGACGAGAAAATCCCCCGACGAGAGAAGCGGCCCGAGAATGGAGAGATAATTGCCCTGCCTGAGCGGGCTCACCAAGAACTTCACGCCGAGTTCCTCGGCTTCCGCCCGGCCCCGTTCCTCGGCGGTAACGATCGTGATCCGTTCCGGCTGGATATCGATATGGCGAAGGAGAAGCGGCAGCACGCCCTGCCCGATGCTGCCAAAGCCGACCATGACCATCCGGCCGTCGAAGCGGGCAATCTTGTCCGAGGAAGCATCGCTCATGGGGAACCTCATCTGCGCCGGATGCGCTCTGCGCACGGCAGCACGCGCGCGAATCTAGTGGGACTGGCCGCGGGACACCAGAACGGAAAACAGGAACGACGGAAACGGGAAAGTGGTGCCGCTTGGGTGACTCGAACACCCGACCCCCTCATTACGAATGAGGTGCTCTACCAACTGAGCTAAAGCGGCGCCGGGACCGGCAAAAACGGCCAGCCTGCGAGGGCCCTCAGATACCCCGCCATCGCAGCTTTGGCAACAGGGAGAAAGAGGCTTGCTGCTATTTGGGCCCTTATTTGGCAGCCGTGCTTTCCGGCAGGGGGTGATCGGCGGCCTCTCCGGCGTTCTCCGCCGGTCCGGCCGCAACCTCGGCCTGCCCCTTGGAGAGGAAGGCGCGAACGCCCGCGGCGCTCTCCGCGGGCACCTCTTCCATCGGAACATGACCGGCATTCTCGAAAATCGCGAGATCCGTCTGGGGAATACGCTCCTTGAACGCGTAGGCCGCCGAGACGGGAATGAGCCCGTCCTTGTCGCCCCAGATGACGAGCACCGGCCCTCCGGGATTGCCCTCGTCGCGCACATGCGCGCTGGCGCCGCTCGGCAACGTCACAAACTGCGATGCACCGCCCGCATACTTGCCGGCAAGTTTCTCGCGCGACACATCGAACTGGACCACCGAGATCACGATCACCGCCAGCGCCAGCAGAACGAGCGTCGCCGTGCCCGCCAATATCCGCTTTACCATTTGCGTTCCCCCTCCCGCTTGTCGTCATCTTCGCCATCCGGGCCGGGATCGTCGGGCAGGGGCGGCTGGAAGGCAAGTACCTCACTCGCATTCCCGGCTTCTCCAGGCGCGCGGACCGTGTCGACGGCCGCTTCCGGCGCCTCTTCCGCACCGGCGGGAGCGATACTTTCTTCTGCGTTCCCGGCAGGCGCGGGAGCCTCCTCCTGTGCCAGTACGCCGGATGGCGCCGTCCATTCGAGAGCGTCGAATTCGCCGGTGACCGGATTGATCGGAGACCACCTCGCCGAACGATAGCCGTTGCCTGTCCATTGCGGATCCTGTGGCGCATGCAGCGCTCGCGTCAGCCAGCCGCGCGCCGCGCCGCGATCGCCATACTCGCCTTCTTCGATCTCCGCCATCAGTTCGCAGACGCGTTGGGTAGGCAGCTCACTCGCCGACGGTCCCGCATGGGGCGCAAGCGCCTCACGTGCCGCCTGCCAGTCGCGCGCACCGATCGCGCCACGCGCGACGAGAATATGGCTCTCGACATCTTCGGGATTGCGCGCGGCAAGGGCTCTCGCGCGCTCTGCGCGCGCATAGCCGCTCTCGTCCTCGATCATGTCGAGCCAGACATCTGCGAGATCGGGGTGCGGCACGGCGATCCACGCATCCTCGATGAGTTTCATACCCTTGCGGATGCGCCCCGTCTCCGCACAGAGCGCGGCGGCAAGCGCGACAGCAGGCACGAAACGCGGTTCGAGCGAAACGGCGTCGAGTGCGAGCTTCGAGGCCTCATCGAGCGCGGGCTTGCGCGCCTCGCCCGTCTGTCCCCGCGCGGCTTCCGCCGCCGTCATCGCGCGAGCGGTGAGCAACACGGCGCGCCGCCGCCGCGCGTCGTCGCGCGGAATGAGCTTCGCGCTCACCACACGGTCGAGTGTCTTGAGAGCGCCGTCCCAGTCTTCTTCCGCCGCCTCGATCTCGAAAACGGCCTGTGCGGCCCATGGTGTCTGCGGACGCAGGCCGAACGCGCGTCGCGCATGAGCAAGCGCTGCGTCGCGGTCGCCCGCCCGCCGCGCCTGAATGAAAAGACCGCGGAGCCCGAGAAATTCCGTCTCCGGAGCGGTGAGCATCTTCTCGAAATGCTTCGTCGCGCCCGCCTCATCGCCCTCGAGCTGCGCTGCCTGCGCGGCGAGGAGCAACGTGAGAGGCGGCGCATCCAGAAGCTTGTGCGCTTGCGCCGCGTAGCGCTTCGCGTCCTGTGCATCGCCCGCCGCCACGGCGACCATGCCGCGCGAAAGCGCGAGGAAGCCCTTCTGCTGCCGGCGCTTCTCGAGATAGGCCGAAACGCTTGCCGGCGTCTCGATGAAGCTCACCACGATCCGGTAGGCAAGGAGAACGAGAAACGCCGCAAGCGCCATCGCCCCCACGCCGACGACGAAACTCGTGCGAATTTCGTAGCCGCGCCAATGCATCACGAGCTCGCCCGGATTGTCGGCGAGCCAGATCGAAATGCCGCTGAGCACCGCGACGATGAGGAAAGTGTAGAGCGCGCGCAGCATGGGGATCAGCCCCTCGTCTTTGCAAGTTGCTCCGCGACGCGCGCGCTGAGTTCGCGAACGAGCTTGTCCGTCTTGAGCCGGTCGCTTGCATCCGCAATCCACGGCGCCGCTGCTTCGGCTGCAGGCCCTTCGAGCGTTTCTGCTTCCGCCACCGCGCCGGCAAGATCGTGAACCTTCAGCCGCTCTTCCATGCGCGCGACTTTTGCCTCGGTCGTGTCGCCGGAAATTTCGCCAGTGCGGCGGACGGTGATGAGCGATTTCGCATTGGCGGCAAAGCGCGACCACCAGCCGTCTTCACCCGCATGCCGTTCGGCATCGAAAATATTCTGGGCAAGCGTGGGAAAACGCGCTTCAAGCGCGGCGCGCGTGGGCACCCCAGCGGTGGCCGCTTCGGAGAGATCGCCAAGAGCGGGCTCGTCCGGCAAAAAGGCCTTTACGGCGCCGAGTTCCGTTTCGAAAGAACCGGCGCTCTCGGCAGCGCGGGCAAGATTGGCAAGCGCCAGACCGAGCGCGGCGCGCGCCGCAGCGTCGGGATCTTCTTCTGCTTGCTCGAGGGCGGCAACGCGCTCTTCCATTTTCTGGACGTCGGGTGCGAGCGCGGCAAGACTGAGGTCGAGTGCCCGCACCAGCGTGTCGATGCTGCCGACCTGATCCGCGATACCGGCCGGCGGAAGGCTCTGTGACATCTCGCCGACCTTGCCTTCGATTTCGCGCATCGAGGAGCGCGTGTCGTTGAGCGCCGACTTGAGTTGTTGCGTATCGGCGGCGAGGACATCGATCCGTTCGCGGAGCGCCGCCGCACTGTCCGGTGTTTCGGATGCCGCTGCGAGATCCTTTTCGAGCCGGTCGATACGTTCCCCGAGAGAGGCGATCGTCGCTCCCGTCTCGTTCGCGCGCGCATCGGCTCCGCTTTCCAGCGCAGCGATACGCTGTTCGAATGCGTCCAGCGCATTCCGGTCTCCCGCTCGCTCGGGCAGGCCGACGGACCAGACGGCCGCAATCGCGACAGCGGCGCCACCCAGCCCCGCAACCCCGGCGGCGAGAAAGAGTGGCACGGGTGAGCGCGCTGCTTTCGGACCTTGCGGCTTTTCCGTCCGCTCGCTTTCGGGAGCGCTGCCTTTGGCTTCGGAAACATGCTCGGCCGTGCCTTCGAGGATACGCGGCTCCTTCTGACGCCTCGCCGAACGCGGGGGCGCTTCGCCCTCGGGCTTCAGGTATTCCGCCTGCGTTTCCTCGCCGGGTTCCGATCCGGAGACGTTTTCGCCGTCCTTGCTGCTGTCGTCTGGATTGCTCATCTGAGGCCTTCTAGGGAGAATCCGCCGCTTGCGGCCACTATAGAGGCTCAAAGCGCGCGGGTCAGGGCGAAGTTCCGGGAAAATCAGGCAGGCAGAATACTGAGCAAACCCGCCTGGTCCGGCCGTCGCGCAATTTTCACCGTAAGATCTGGAAGA